>JAEUSS010000517.1 GCA_016788685.1 Prolixibacteraceae bacterium
GATGTCTGGCTAGTTGCTGTAAGCTGGTCAGGACGTCATCAACGAGTATTAAACGATCGCTAACCGCAAATTCAGGTTCGTCGATAACTGCATACGCTGCACCTTTTTGCAAGGCTTCGCCGGCAAATGCGTTACCGTTAAAGTTTGCTCCTTTAAGGGCAAAGAAGATGCTGTTTGAGGGAATGTTTCTCGAATCAGTTGTAATGATTGGGAACTCATTGAAAATGGCGTATAAACTTGTGATATTCATAGTCGGTATTTAAAAAAGAAAACCTCACTTTTTCAAATGAGGTTTTTGTATTGAATGTCAGATCTTATTAAAATCCGCTCGGACTGCCAACGCGCGTCATAGCACAACGGAATCCCAAATCGCTTGCCGATTCGGTTTCGGGTAAATACCTGCGGGTTCCCGGGGTTAACCAATAGGGGCGATCTTTCCAAGAGCCTCCTTTGTATATGCGTGAATTGTCAGAAATCAAAGAAGAGAATTGGCCTTCTTTAGTTGACTGTATATACATGGAATTGGTCTTACTCTTGTCTTTCACGGCATTCCAGTCTTCTCCTTCGATAATTTGTGAGCGATAGTCTCCGTCGTTGAAGTTCCTGTAGTCAGCAATGGTATCTTTTATCAGTTCACCAAACTCATTCCGAACCAGTTTGCCTTCGGCATCGGTTCTGTATTTGGTAAATGTGTTTCCTCTGAACGGCTGAAACTCGGCAACATCGGTCGAAGAAAGAGGACGGTATACATCATAAACCCACTCGTTAACGTTACCTGCCATACAATAAAGGCCGTAATCATTCGGTTCGTATGACATAACCGGAGCTGTAATGTCTGCATTGTCATTCAATGCGCCGGCCATTCCCATCAGGTCTCCCCGTCCGCGGGTAAAGTTGGCCATCATCCGGCCTCTGGTCTTTTTATTGCTGTCGCGCAGATATGTTCCGTTCCAGGGGTATAACTTGCGGTCTGTCAGTAATTCATTGTCTGTATTTCCGACGAGTCCAAGTGCAGCATATTCCCATTCTGCTTCGGTGGGGAGGCGGTAGCTGGGCAGCAAAAGCCCATCTTCCCAACGGACTTTCCGGGTGCTTCCGGCGGCATCCTTCATCGGTCTTTTGCCTTCAGTTCCCTGGTATAAACCAGCAAGGAATGTTTCGGTAGTGAAGATATTTTCTCCAGCCTGAGTGTTGTCAGGTGAAAGAATTCCTTTGTCAATCAATATTTTTTCGTTAACACGGTCGGTTCTCCATTTGGAGTATGCATCAGCCTGCTCCCACGAAACTCCTACAACCGGGTAATTCCCATAGGCCGGGTGGCGAAGGTAGTTACTGATGTATGGTTCATTATAGGCTAATTCCTCTCTCCAAACCAAAGTGTCGGGCAGCGCCAGTCTGTATTTCTCCGGGTTCTCCGGATAAACTCTTCTCAGCCAAAACAAATACTCGCGATAATCGAGGTTCGAAACCTCCGTTTCATCCATATAGAACGAAGCAACGGTTACCCGTTTGGGCGTATTATTCCAGTCGTACATAACATCTTGTTCAACACGACCCATTGTGAATGTGCCGCCTTGAATAAATACCAACCCCGGACCGGTTTCTTGTTCGTAGTTGTCATCAGCCTGAAAACCACCATTTTTCGAATCTCCAAACTCCCATCCGGTTGAATGAGATGAACCAGAGCTTCCCCCTTTACCTTTTCCAAACAATCCGCATCCAGCCATTAAAGCGGCAAGACCAAATAAAATTATGGATCTAAATTTCATGTGTCTGTATGATTTGTTTTTAGTTGCCAGATGGAACCCGCCCCCAAAATAATCCCTGATTATGAGTGACTTTGTTGGAGGCTTGTACCTTAATTATTCTTCTTTCCCGTTGTTTACAGGACTCACAAATATAACTAAATTGTTGAATTGATATTGTTCAGGTATTCAATCTTTTTTTTGTGCTTGTTTGTTGTTACTGCATATCTTTGTTCAGGATAGAGATGACCGGAATTTGTTTTGTGTAGTCCGGAATATGTCATTTATACTTTTTGCTCTTGTCGGGCGTTTTACTATTATTGATATAAATAACTTTGATCAATGCCAAGATTACTCCTTTTTTGTGTGTTTTTGCTTTGTGGAACCGTTGTCTGGTCGGCTGATTATCAGCAGAAAATACATTGGTTTACGCAATCGGGAAGTATTGATTCTGGGGGAGTTGCTTGTTTACGTTTTGAGGGTTGCATCGTTCAGGGAAATTCTCAATTGCCATATTGGTTCGGAAGTTTCGGACTAAAATCCTCCACGGCTGAAGTGATTGTTAAAGACGCTGTTTACGAGCTGTTTCAGGATTCCCTTATTCCTTCAGATTGTTTCGTACCCAACGATTTGCAGTATACCACGGAGATTGGAGTCTCGGCTGGTCATTCGATTCTTCGCATAACCCTTCTCCCTTTTGTCAGGAAAAATGACCAGATTGTGCGATTGGTGAGTTTCACCATTTCTGTAACCGAAGTCTCCGGACGGCTGAAATCGGCTGTCACAGCCTACAATTGGAAGCCGGCTTCGGTGCTTGAAAACGGGAAGTGGATTAAAATTAAAACCAAATCGAAAGGCATTTATAAAATTACGTATGATCAGCTGAGGGCCTGGGGGTTCTCCGGTCCGGAACAGGTTGCGATGTATGGAAACGGCGGACTGATGTTACCGGTAATGAATAAAGACATTGCTGGAGATGACCTCAGTCCTTATCCCGTTTGGAAAGGGAAGGACAATGCAAACCGGGATTGCCTCTTCTTTTATTCTACCGGCAATATTAGCCTGAATGAAAATCCGGAAACCGGGATGCTTACTCACCAACAGAACTATTATTCGGCTGAAACTTATTTCTATCTTTCCGATCAGGGGGGTGTGAGAACCATTGATAAAGCAGCCGAACCGGATGCGGCTGCCGGACAACAGGTGACTTCGTTCCCGAATTACGCTTTTTACGAGAAGGAGGCTGTTAACTTAATTGCCTCCGGAAGCCAATGGTTTGGCGAGGTTTTTCCCTCCGGAAGTTCGCATACCGTAAATTTATCGCTTGAAAGACCGGATATGACCAAGGCTGCGCAGTTTTCGGTTTCAGCAGCAGGACGGTCTGCTGCACAAAGCTCCATGAGCGTATTCCTGAACGGAAAGCTGGAGAAGAATGTTCCGTTCGATGCCATTGATGTCAGCGATCCGACGACCGATTATGCCGATCATGAAATATCCGGATTTACGGAAATTCTGTCGTCATCAAACCTTCAGGTGAAGCTGACGTACAATGCCTCAAACAGTTCTTCGGGCGCCTGGCTCGATTATGTGGCGGTGAATTATCAAAGTCTTCTGACCATGAACGGAGATGTTTGCTTTTTTCGGGGGAAAGGAAACAGCGGTGCAGTGCCGGTTTCTGAATTTGCGATGAACGGTGCAACACCGGCGATCAAAATATTTGACGTGACCGATATCGGCAATAGTTTCGAAATGCCGGTGGTTTTTGCTGACGGGCAGGCCAGATTTAAATCGGATTCGCAGACAACCCGCGAATATGTGGCGTTTAATCCGGGTGGTTCAATTCCGGAGCCCGAATGGGTGGAAGCAATAAACAACCAGAATTTGCATGGTTCAGAGCCGTCGGAGATGATCATTGTTTCAAGTCCTGCCTTTTTAAGTGCTGCAAACGATCTGGCCGGTTTTCACCGGGCAAAAGATCAGATGACCGTTCGGGTGGTCACTCCAGAGATGATCTATAATGAGTTTTCGGGAGGACTGCCTGATCCTTCGGGCATCCGCAATTACTTCAGGATGTGCTACACCCGCGGAAACCAATCCGGGGAAAATCGTTTGAAATATGTTATGCTGATGGGTGACGGGTCGTATGATAACCGCAACATTCTGAATAAAAAACGCAATTTAATACCAACCTTTCAATCTGTTAATTCGCTCTCTCCTACAGAATCGTTTGTTACTGACGACTTCTTTGCTTTTCTTGATGAACATGAAGGGGGTGCCCAGGGAACAGTAGATTTGGGCATTGGGCGGATACCTGCCTTCACCCTTGAGGAAGCAGAAGTTGTTGTGGATAAAATAAAAAATTACGATCGGCAAGTGACCATGGGAAATTGGCGCAATGTGGTCACTTTTATTGGCGATGATGAGGATGGAAATACCCACATGGGCCAGGCTGAAGGTATGGCAGACTTTGTAAACAAGACATATCCTGCTTTTTTTACCGACAAGATTTACTTTGATGCTTACAAACAAATTTCAACCTCAGGCGGGGAGCGGTATCCCGATGTAACTGCGGCAATCAATGCCCGGGTGAAGCAGGGAACCCTGGTGATGAATTACACCGGGCACGCCAACGAAAAAAGTCTGGCCGACGAAAATGTGTTGGATATCGGCACCGTAAAATCATGGACAAACTATAACCGCTTACCGGTTTTTGTGACAGCTACCTGCGAATACAGCCGTTTTGATGGCGATGAAACATCTGCAGGCGAGCATATTCTTCTGAATCCGTGGGGTGGGGGTGTGGGCCTGTTTTCCACAACCCGCCTGGTGTATTCGGGGGCCAACTTTATTCTGAACAGCCAGTTTTTTAAGTACGTCTTCGAAAAAGATCAGCAGGGCAACAGCCTGCGCCTGGGTGATGTGATGCGGCTGGCCAAAGCTGCTGCCAATACCGGGACTAATCAGCTGAACTTTACTTTGCTGGCCGATCCGGCTATGCGGCTGGCCAATCCGGTTTACCAGGTTAAAACCGCCAGCATCAACGGTAAGGATACGGAAACCGAAACGGATACCCTTCGCGCCCTTTCAAAGGTTACTGTTAAAGGTTTTGTTGCCGATAACAACGGAGGGAAACTAACCTCGTTTTCCGGAGAGATTATTCCGACGGTTTACGATAAGGCTGTGCCCGTTAAAACTCTGGGAAACGCCGGGCAGACTCCGATGAATTATACCCTCCGGAATAATATTATTTACAGGGGGTTGGCCACGGTGACGAACGGCGATTTTGAGTTTTCGTTTTTTGTCCCGAAGGATGTTTCCTACAAGCTCGATAAGGGTAAAATATTGTACTATGCCTACAACGAATCGGTTGATGCCCAAGGCTACTTTGATGGTTTTTACCTTGGAGGGGCAGCCGGGTCCCCCGCAGCGGATACTGAAGGACCGGAAATTGAGCTGTTCATGAACTCCAATACCTTTAAAGAGGGCGGAACCGTTAGTGCCAACTCGGTTTTGCTGGCCTACATCGCCGATCTGACGGGTATAAATACTTCAGGAATTGGCATTGGACACGATATTACGGCTGTTCTCGATGGCGATTATTCCAATATCATGGTACTGAATGATTATTTTCAGGCGGACAAAGACCGTTATTCAAGCGGAAGGATAGTTTTCCCGGTGACTAACCTGGCTGAAGGTGAGCATACCCTTACCGTAAAGGTTTGGGACGTGTGGAATAACTCTTCTGAAAAAGAAATCAGGTTTGTTGTAAAGGACGATTTCAGAATAGAGTCGGTGTCCTGTTACCCGAATCCGATGCACGGACAAACGCGTTTTGTTTTCACTCACAATCAACCCGACGAAACTTTCGAGGTCACCCTGGAAGTGTTTCAAACTTCGGGAGCACGGGTTGATATGCTCCGGACAACGCTGGGTTCTTCCGGAACAGAAAGTCTGCCGCTGGAATGGACTCCCGCCGGACGATTGGTGAAGATGAAGCCCGGTGTTTATGTTTATCGGTTGAGCGTGGAGACCAACGGGAAAAAAAGCAGTGCTTCGGGGCGGCTCGTATTTCTGTACCGTTAAAAAAACATTGGCGTTTGGCCAGTGTTAATATACTATATCAGAACATTGTTCGTTTAACTGTTTAAATTATTCAGAATTGGGGCTGCTTAACAATGGTAAATAACTTGCAGAATCGGAATGAAACAAACATATTTGCAACGACTAAAATGAGCCATGTCTATGTTTAGACGCACGGTTTCTCCCTTAGCATTTATTGCAAATCTCAAAATACTAGTGATGCGTTAATTTTAAAAATTATTATATAAATGACTATATATTAAAACATTACAAGCGTTCTTTGATTTTTTGATTTGAATTGACTTCTAGTTTTGCGCCTTAAAAGTGCAAGA
>JAEUSS010000519.1 GCA_016788685.1 Prolixibacteraceae bacterium
GGAAATGCTTATCCGCGAATGGCTGAAACTCCTTCGGGAATGCTAAATGCCGTTGGGCTGCAAAATAAAGGCGTTGACAATTTTATCAACAATATTTATCCTCGCATTAAAGATCTGGATACTCATATTATTGTGAATGTAAATGGGTCGACAATTGATGAATATGTAGCGTTGACTGAACGCTTGAATGAGCTGGATAAAATTCCGGCCATTGAGTTAAACATCAGTTGTCCGAATGTTAAGGAGGGCGGAATGGCTTTCGGAATCAGTTGTCCGTCGGCCGAAGCTGTTGTTAAAGCGGTGAGGAGGGTTTACAGCAAGACACTGATTGTAAAACTTTCGCCTAACGTTACCTCCATTGATGAAATAGCCAGGGCAGTAGAAGGGCAGGGAGCTGATAGTGTCTCACTTATAAATACTTTGTTGGGTATGGCCGTTAATGCAGAAACCCGCAGGCCGGTTTTGTCAACGATTACCGGCGGGCTCTCGGGGCCTGCAGTTAAGCCCATTGCGCTCCGGATGGTTTGGCAAGTATACAAAGCAGTGAAAATACCCGTCATTGGTATGGGCGGAATCATGAATGCAACCGATGCTCTCGAATTTATGATCGCAGGAGCGTCGGCTATTCAGGTAGGAACGGCCATCTTTATTGATCCAACCATACCGGTTCAGATTATTGACGGAATATCTGCATACATGGAAAAGCATAAAATTCAGGATGTTAACGAAATAATAGGGAGTTTACAATGCTGAATTTGAGAAGGATACATATTTACACTCTTACTTTATTTAAATATTCTCTTGTTTTTTTGCTGGTAGTTACCAGGTGCTCCGGACCTTTGGGGCCACATGAGCTGGCTGACAATTTTCAGGAACTGGATACCGATGGCTTAAACTTCAGGCTTACGAATGAAGTATCAGACTTTAACGGTAGCCAATTTATAGAAAAGGAGGCAAAAAATTTTCTTCAGCAATGGAATCTGGCCGGAATGACCATGTCGATAGTGAAAGACGGAAAACTGGTTTATTCGCACGGATTTGGCCATGCTGATTTGGAAAGCAAACTGCCGGTTGTTCCCGGCAATTTGTTTCGGGTGGCCAGTGTCAGTAAGTTAATCACTGCTGTAGCTATTATGAAACTGGTCGAAAAGAAAAAGATTTCACTGGATTCTAAAGTATTCGGACCTAATGGAATTTTAAAAGATCCGATATTTAATAAGGTTACAGATAAACGGCTGTATTTCATAACGGTAAGGCAGCTTCTGGCGCATTCGGGAGGATGGTCGCTGGCATATGGTGACCCGGCATTTAATTCTCTGGTTGTTCTTGAACGGACAGGTGAAACCGGAGCAGCTACCATGGATTCTTACTGTCGTTTTGTGGCAACCCGGAAACTTCATTTTGATCCGGGAACCCGTTCTTCCTATTCAAATATGGGGTATATGTTTCTGGGCAAGGTAATTCAGGCGGTTGCAGGTAAATCCTATGAAAGTTTTGTCCGCGATGAAGTCTTGAAACCTGTTGGGATTACGGATATGCACATCGGACGCAGTTATCTTACCGATCGCAGGGCTAATGAGGTAAAGTATTATGAATCAGAAGAATGTCAGATGATTTCCGCATTTGATGGATCTGGCAGGATGGTTCCCAAACCATACGGAGGTAACCCGATTGAACTACTCGGAGCCGCAGGTGGATGGATAGCGTCGTCAGCCGAATTGGCAAAACTAATGGTGCTGATTGATGGATTCAGAAATAATCCGGATATGCTGCCTCATAATCTGATTAGTCAAATGGTTGAAAATAAGTTTTTTAAAGGCCCTCTGGGATGGAAGACAGTTAAAGATAACGGAGACTGGATCCGGACAGGGAGTATGGCCGGAACTTCAGCCATCATGAAGCGTCAAAGTAATGGATTCTGTTGGGTAGTAGTTTTTAACTCAAGTAGTTGGAATGGCCCCCGATTGCCATCTTATGTCAATTATATGATGGGTAAAATAGAGAAGAGAATAACCAATTGGCCTCATCACGATCTGTTTAAATATACTCCTAAAAGTTTATAGAAAAAATTCCGGAATAAACTTTTGAAAACAAGAAAAGAGACAAATCCCCCTGTTGGTTTGTCTCTTTTTTTGTTTAGCCACTTTCTGTAATAAATAAATTTCTATGCTCTTCGTTTAACAGCCTATCTTCTATGATTTTTAGCTTATTAAAAGCCTTGAAAGTGATCGGTTCGGTTGCAAACTGGTTATTCTGGCAAGTCATGCCAATAGAGTCCGGCGCTTGAACTTTTCATACTCAATCTTGTTAGTTTGTGTGAAAACTTGGAGTTCTTAAATGTTAAATAATTAGAAAAGTATGTCAGAATTTAAAATCCAGATGCCAAAACTGGGCGAAAGTGTCCAGGAAGCTACCATTACCAAATGGTTTGTAAAGGAAGGCGATCGAATTGAAGAAGACGAACCGTTATTTGAAGTAGCAACTGATAAGGTTGATTCTGAGATTCCGTCACCGGTTGATGGCATTATAAAAAAGATAGCTTACGAGGTAAACGCATTGGTTGCAGTGGGCGAAATAGTTGCTGTTATTACCACCGAAGGAGACGATGAGCAGGATCAGGCTGATGAAGAAAAAAGTGAGAGCGCTTCCGGTTCTGAGATTCCCAACGTTCAGGAGCAAAAAGCACAACCAGCGTCCGGCAAGTCGGCACAAGTGGTTGAATCAAAATCTGTTGCTGTGGCTTCCCGGTTCTATTCTCCTCTGGTACTTTCAATCGCCAATTCGGAACAGGTGAGTATGGCGGAACTGGAAACTATTCAGGGTTCGGGTCTTAACGGAAGGGTTCAGAAAAATGATATTTTAAACTACGTTGCAGCCCGTAAACAAGGAAAGGTTTCATCGGCACCAGTGGCACCTCCCCAGGTTAAAGAGGTTGCGGCTCCTGCAAAGGCTTCTGTTTCGCTGGGTGCTGGTGATCAGATCATTGAAATGGATCGTGTCCGGAAAATCATTGCTGATCATATGGTGATGTCCAAAAAAGTTTCGCCGCATGTTACAGCCGTAGTTGAAGCCGATGTGACCAATCTGGTGTTGTGGCGGGCCAAGGTAAAAGATTCGTTTCAGGCCAAATACGGAGAAAAGATAACCTATATGCCAGTGTTTACCGAAGCAGTTGCCCGTGCAATTACCGAATTTCCGATGTTGAATTCGTCGGTTGACGACTATAAGATCGTTATTCATAAAGATGTGAATATTGCCATCGCTGTGGCCAAGCCTGACGGAAACCTCGTAGTTCCGGTTATCAAAAATGCGGAACAGAAAAACCTCGTTGGTTTGACCAAGAACCTGAACCAGCTGGCCGAGGCCGCGCGCAAAAACAAACTTACCGTTGAAGATTATCAGGGGGGGACTTTTACCATAACGAATTTTGGTTCATTCCGCAATTTGATTGGTACTCCCATAATTAATCAGCCACAGGTGGCCATCCTGGCAACAGGAAGTATCGAGAAAAAACCTGCAGTAATGGAAACTCCGACAGGTGATGCAATTGTTGTCCGTCATAAAATGTTTCTTTCTCTGTCTTATGATCACCGCATAATAGATGGCGCTCTGGGCGGGGCTTTTCTGAGGCGAATAGCAGATATTCTTGAAGGATTTGATGTTGATCGCGAAGTGTAACGGATTAATAAATTAAAAACATATATATGACAACAGTTCCAAAAGTATTTTCGGTTAAATCGACCCCCAAAGAAATACTTGAAAAATGGTACCGATTGATGACTTTAGGTCGGGCTATTGACGAAAAAGCTCCGAATTACCTGAAACAGGCCATTGGCTGGTCGTATCATGCACCGTATGCAGGGCATGATGGGATACAGCTTGCAATCGGACAAATATTTGAAAAAAAGGTAGACCATATTTTTTTATATTACCGTGACATGCTAACGGCTATGTCCTGCGGATTGACGGCTGAGGAGATTATCCTTAACGGAATTTCAAAGGCAACGGATCCATCCAGCGGCGGACGACACATGTCAAATCACTTTGCAAAACCGGAGTGGAACATGCATAATGTTTCTTCGCTGACAGGAAATCACACGCTTCATGCCGTTGGTGTTGCCCGGGCCATTAAATACTATGGCGAAAAAGCGGTCGCAATAAGTGTTCAGGGCGAGTCTTCTTTGTCTGAGGGATTTGTTTATGAAGCAATAAATGGTGCCTCTAAAGAGAAGCTTCCGGTAATATTTGCGATTCAGGATAACGGCTTCGGTATTTCTGTCCCGAAAAAGGATCAGACAGCCAACCGGAAAGTGGCCAATAATTTTACCGGATTTAAAAACCTGCGGATTATTCATTGCAACGGAAAAGATGTGTTCGACTCGATGAATGCCATGCACGAAGCAAAAAAACATGCGCTCGAAACCGGTATGCCGGTGATGGTGCAGGCTAATTGTGTCCGGATTCATTCGCACTCCAACTCAGACCGGCACGAATTGTACCGTTCCGAAGAAGAGCGTAACTACGTTCAGGAATATGATCCCTTAGTTAAGTTTAAACGGATGCTTGTCCGCTACGGGCGGTTTACCCCTGAAGAACTGGAAAAGATCGAAAATGAGGCTAAAATAGAGCTGAAAGAAGCTCACCGCCTTGCACTGAAAGCTCCGGATCCGGATCCGGCCACTCATTTGGATTTTGTTCTCCCGGAACCCTACCAGCCCCAAAAATATGTGGATGGAACTCATCAGGAATCCGGAGAAAAGAAAAAACTGATTACCGGATTGAATGAAACGCTGAAAGCTGAATTCAGGCTCAATCCGGATACCTTCATTTGGGGGCAGGATATGGCCAATAAGGACAAAGGTGGTATCTTTAACGTATCGAAAGGGTTACAGCAGGAATTCGGTCCCAAACGTGTGTTTAATGCGCCGATTGCTGAAGATTTCATTGTTGGAACTGCAAACGGTATGTCGAGATACAATGATAAAATCCGGATCGTGGTTGAAGGCGCGGAATTTGCCGACTATTTTTGGCCCGCAATGGAGCAATACGTCGATTCGAGCCATGATTACTGGCGTTCAAACGGAAAATTTACTCCGAACGTGACCATCCGGCTTGCGTCGGGCGGCTACATTGGCGGCGGACTGTACCATTCGCAGAATATTGAAGGTGCTTTGACGTCTATTCCGGGTGTCCGCATTGTGTATCCTTCGTTTGCCGATGATGCTGCCGGACTGCTGAGAACTGCAATCAGATCAAAAGGATTGACGATGTTCATGGAGCCAAAAGCTTTGTATAACGATCCCAAAGCAGCCACAGTAATACCCGATGATTTTGAAGTACCGTTTGGAAAAGCCCGGATTCGCCGGAGTGGAGAAGATCTGGTGATGATCACATACGGAAATACGACACATATGTGTCTTGAGGCTGCCGAACAGTTGGCCAAAGAAGGGATTTCTGCTGAAGTGATTGATTTAAGATCGTTGATTCCGCTGGATAAAGAAACAATTCTGAATTCAGTGAAAAGAATCGGAAAAGTCATGATGGTTCATGAAGATAAAGTTCATTCCGGGTTTGGTGCCGAAGTTACTTCAGTAATTATGGAAGAAGCTTTTGAGCATCTCGACGGACCGGTAAAACGCGTGGGTTCTACGTTTACTCCAGTTGGATTCCACCGTTCGTTTGAACGGGTGATATTGCCAAATACCGAAAAAATTTACCAGGCTGCCAAAGATATTCTGGCCTATTAAAAACTTGATAGTTATGCATAAAACAGGGATATTTTATAGTTTTAATTCAACTAAAACTGCAAAGGCTGCTGAAAAAATTATAGCCGAATTCGGGCCTGATTTTGACATTGTGCCCGTTAATGCAGAAGAATTGACGGAAGAGTTGTTTCTTTCTTTTTCCAATTTGATTCTGGGCGTTCCCACCTGGTTCGATGGAGAATTACCCAATTATTGGGATGAATTTGTTCCTGCACTCGAGGATTTGAATCTGAAAGGCAAAACCATCGCCATCTTCGGACTTGGTAATCAGGTTGAATATCCGGAGAATTTCGGCGACGCCGTTGGCATTATGGCCGAGCTGGTTCAGTCGAGAGGCGCAAAACTGATTGGTTACACTTCTGGTGAAGGATATACTTATGAATCTTCAAGAGCTTTTGTCGATGGCCGGTTTGCTGGTCTAATCCTTGATCAGGAAACTCAACCCCGGCAAACTAAAGACAGAATAGCCCAATGGGTGAAAAATCTGAAAACGGAATTTGTTTAGCAAAATAACTTATTACAAGCTATAAGGGCATGATTATTACTATCATGCCCTTAT
>JAEUSS010000550.1 GCA_016788685.1 Prolixibacteraceae bacterium
TATTTTCCTGAATTCATAATCTTGCACTTTTAAGGCGCAAAACTAGAAGTCAATTCAAATCAAAAAATCAAAGAACGCTTGTAATGTTTTAATATATAGTCATTTATATAATAATTTTTAAAATTAACGCATCACTAGTAATCCTGAAACTAAAAACGCACTTGAATCTTTTCCCCTTATTCAGGTTTAAAGCGCATGTTTCTTTTTATCTGGTCAACATTCTTCGAATCAGTCAGCATTTCTATTAAATGAAAAGCTACGGCTAATCCGGTTGCGGGTCCGGTCGATGTGATGATATTTTTGTCAATTACGATCGGTTTGTCTTCGACAATTGCACCAAATTCAGCTAATTCTCTTCGTCGTTTTCCTTCGTTTAAGTCCCATGTTGTCGCTTTCCGGCCTTTTAATACCCCCGATTTTCCAACCGGTAAAGCCGCGACACAAACCGAAGCAATTATCTTTCCTTTTTCATCAAACTCTTTTATTAAGCCGAGAAATCTATCATCATATGCATCTTCAAAGAATCCGGCGACTTCAGCTCCTCCGGGGATTGCCAAAGCATCAAAATCATCTGCATTGATTTGGTCAAACGCTTGTTCCGGTTTTACAACAAGGTTCCAGTAACAAGTCAATTCCGGCCGTAATGCAGTGGTTACCAAATCTACCGGTTCTAATCCTGCCTCACGACTCCAGCCAATCACGTCTGTAAATACACTTGCCTCATACGCTTCAAATCCTTGAGCTAGAAACAGAAGTACTTTTTTATTCATCAATTTTCAATTTTTTGTTCTTTCCGGACGAACCTCTTTTTGCAACTCGTATATATCAACAAATATATCCCCTTTTCCGACTATTACCGATAACAGGCATTTTCTTTGAGCGCCCCGGGTGATTTGATTTTCAGCTGAAATCCGCACCACTACCCGCCCCGGGCGTTTTTTTGCCGCCCCGGGGCAAATTCGGCCGCCCCGGGCTTCCTTCTTTCTGTCCCGGGAGTCTGGAAGCCGTCCCGGGGAAGGTTTTCACCTCCCCGGGCAAAATACGGGAGTCCCGGGCAAAAAAATCCCGGACAGGAATATTTCCTTCCGGGATTAAGTACTTTCTCTGCTTGTGATAAGCGTTTGTACAGCCTTTCAGGCATCAGGCCTAAGGTAAACTATTCTTCGTCCATAATTTCGGTTTGCATCCTGACCGAATCTTCGTGGATGTGCTGGAACAACTGATGAACCAGGTGTCCGTTCAGGTTCAGGCTTTCGCCCAGTTTGACCCGTTTCTCCATGATTTCTGAAAAACGGCCCACCTGAAAAGCGGTTACATTGTTCTCTTTTTTATACCGGCCAATCTGGCGGGCAATTTCCATACGCGACGAGAGGACTTCCAGCAATTCGCGGTCGAGGGCATCTATGCGGTTACGCAGCAGCTCGAGCTGGTTTTCGAACTGCTTATTGTCGGTTGTTACGTTACGGATGATCAAGCGGTCGAGCAGTTTGGCCAGATCAGCCGGGGTCAGCTGCTGTTCTTTGTCGCTCAGTGCGCACGAAGGGTCGCGGTGCGATTCGATCATCAGTCCGTCCATGCCCATATCAAAGGCTTTCTGGCTGATGTCGTAAAGGTATTCGCGTTTGCCTCCAATGTGGCTCGGATCGCAAATGATGGGCAAATTGGGCATAATCCGGCGCAATTCGATCACAGTTTTCCAGTTGGGGTAATTGCGGTACTCGGTTTCGCGGAAGGGCGTAAAACCGCGGTGAATGGCCACCAGGTTTTTGATTCCGGCGCGGCTGAGCCGTTCGAAAGCGCCCACCCACAACTGAACATCGGGGTTCACCGGATTTTTAACCATCACCACAGCATCTGTTCCCTGCACCACATCAGCAATTTCCTGCACCACAAACGGGCTGGCTGTTGATCGGGCGCCAATCCAGAGTACATCAAGTCCGGCTTTCAGGGCTTCTTCGGCATGCTGGGCGTTAGCAATTTCGGTACCCACAGGCATTCCGGTTTCTTCGCGCACCATCTGCAGCCATTTCAGGCCAATGCTACCGATGCCTTCGAAGCTTCCCGGCCGGGTGCGAGGTTTCCAAACGCCGCCACGATATACGAATACGCGATGGTCTTTTGCCAGCATACGGGCAGTTTCCATGGTTTGCTCCTCTGTTTCGAGGCTGCACGGACCGGCAATAATGAGCGGGTTGTTGATTTGCGGCAACCAGTGCTTGATCGGGTTAATTTCAATTTGTAATCCCATGATTATTTGGTATAAAGTTTAACAATTGTCTTTTCATTTTTGACGAGCGAGTCTCCCCCGCCTGTCAGAATTCCGCGAATGCGGTTGGCATTCTTCATCAATGCCATCATTTGCTCCGGATCTGATTCGATGCTTTTTTTGAATGCTTTCAGGTGCTTGATGTAAACATCGAGCGAATCAACAACATACTTCTTGTTTTGTTGAAAGATAGGGCCCCACATTTCGGGCGAGCTCTTGGCCAGCCGGACGGTCGAATTGAAACCGCCACTTGCCAGATCAAATATAATTTCACGGTCTTCCTTGGCCAGAACAGCATTGGCCAGAGCAAACGCAGCGGCGTGCGGTAAATGTGAGATAAAAGCGGTGCTGTGATCCTGCTCATCGGCAGTCATGTAAGCAATGTCCATTCCAAGTACCTGAAATAATTTTTCGGCAAAAGCCAGGTGCAGCGGCCCGCATTTTTCCTGATCGCAGATGATGTTGATCTTCCCTTCGAAAAGTCCGCTGAGCGCAGCTCCGGGGCCTGAATTTTCGGTTCCCGACATGGGGTGAGCAGCCACATAGTTTCTGCGTTTCGGGTGGTTTTCAACAGCTTCAGTAATTAATTTTTTGGTCGATCCCACATCAATCACGGTGGTCTGAGCGGAAACCAGGTCGAGAACCCTGGTGAGCGTATCCGGTATTTTATCGACCGG
>JAEUSS010000560.1 GCA_016788685.1 Prolixibacteraceae bacterium
CGTCTGGGTCAATTGACTTAGGCGCTTTATTTTTTAGTTGTCAGAAGAAAAAAAGTTTTTTATATAACTATTTTTCCGGAAATCAGTAGATAAACTTGTTTGCCGGCAGGAAACCAAATGTCGGAGCCGCGGATTAAAACGCGGGACAAAAAACAAAGGAGCGGAAATCAAAACGGAAGAGATTAAGATCGTTCTGGTGATATTTGAATTATTCTTACGCAACATCATTGGGTGACAATTTCAAAATATTGAAATGATGAAGAATTTCAGGATGATATTTATTTTTTTACTGTTGATCGGTTTTTTATTTGATACTTCGTCTTGCGCTGTGTCTGCTCCGTATGCCAGAGCCGACTATATGATTTGGTACCGAAGTCCGTCTAAGCATCCCCATCCGGTTAAAAGACATCCCGGGAAACAGGTCAGCAAGAGAACCAATAAATTCAGATAACAGTTCGGATACCTGCTCAAGGAATTTTCCGGCCATTTGGATGTCAGAAGTATTTTGGGCTACTCAAAAGAGTTACTCTGTTGTTTCTTTACTTCCCATCGGTAACGGTTCTAATACCGGACTTCTCATCCCGGGAAAACCGTTAACGTCAAAATGCAGCATTCCGGAACTGAATAAAAGCTGAATTTTTGACAATAAGCAAATAAAAGTTATATAAAACTGAAACATTAGGGGTAAAAAATCCGAAAACGAAATTATATGATTGAAACACATCAGGAATAAACATCCTCAAAGAAATCAGTTCAGAAAGTCTAATCATAAAAATTACAGTCATGGGAAATTCAAAAGAAACAGTATCAGTTCTTGGAGCTCTGGTTGTCGGCGCGCTTGCCGGAGCTGCATTAGGTGTGTTATTTGCCCCTTATAAAGGAAAAAGAACCCGGAACAGGCTGGTGCGCAAGGCCAAAAATATGGGCAAAGACCTGAAAAAAAGAATGAAAAATCTGGAAGATAAGGCCGAAGAGCACTTTCAGCATGCAACTGCTAAGTGAACTGAACACTTAGGGCACATGCTACACAAAAAAACACATTCACCATTATTAAACCAAAGGCTATGAGTTCAAAAAAAGTATTGTTAGGTTTATTGGCAGGTGTTGCAGTAGGTGCAATAGCCGGAATTTTATTCGCTCCTGCCAGCGGTTCACGTACACGTAAAAAAATAGCTAAAAAAGGCGAGAAGTATGCTGAAGAAATGAAAGAAAAATTCAACGAATTTGTTGACGGCATCACGTCGAAAGTTACAAAAGCTAAAGAAGACGGCGCCTGACAGGCGAAAGGAAAAGGTCAGGTGCAGGAGCAGGAAGATGCAGATACAGCCAGATTGATGTAAGAATGTTTCTTCCTGCTCCGGATTTTTTACCATAACTTTCCGGAGCCGGTTCTTTTTAATCTGAAAATATTTGCTCAATGATTAATAGCGAACGAGACCCGGGTCATCAAAAACTCAATGTTGTTTTTCTCATAATACTCATGAAGAAACAAGTTGGGTTTACCATATTATATTTCCGGAACAACAACGGGTATGGTCGTTCTGGTTTCAGCCGGTCGGGGATGACCGAAGAGAAGCTTAAGGCCTATAAACAAATCAAAAAGCAATCGTTGCTTAAATCGATCAAAAAAGTGATGTATAGGTTGCTGTCCCGGCAGGAAATGCTGTTCTTATTATCCTTCAGGAATGGCAATATGTATTCGACCGGAAATTAGGATTTACGAAGCAGCAGAGAAAAGACTTTTAGTTCATATATCTGTATTCGTTTGGTGAATAGCCTGTTTCGTGTTTAAACATCCTGCAGAAATGCTGTGGATACTGAAGTCCCAATTTTTACAAATCGCCGAAATTGTTGGCCGAAAGACTCAGCTTATCGGCAAAATAACCAACAGAAGGAAGCCCGAGTGTTTGCGGTTTCTCCGATTCGAAATATTCGTTTAGTCAAGATTCGAACAGGCTTAACACTCCTTTGTTCAAATTTTCGCGTGTGATAAACTGCCGGTCGTAAAAACGAAGGCAATAGATTGTAAGTTTGTTAGATACCTATCTTAAATCGGTAATAAAGGTTAGATAATCCGTAATTTGTATACAAAAATCAGTATCTGGTTTTCCCATCTTTGTGTTGTGATTTTGTCGCAGAAATTCATTTTTAATATTCATACAAAATTGAAAGCAATGAAAATAAGAAAATTAGGAAACAGCGGACT
Organism: Prolixibacteraceae bacterium; assembly: GCA_016788685.1. GTDB lineage: Bacteria > Bacteroidota > Bacteroidia > Bacteroidales > Prolixibacteraceae > Aquipluma. Next base: position 2,207 of record JAEUSS010000560.1, read on the forward strand.
GGAAGTGTCG
>JAEUSS010000576.1 GCA_016788685.1 Prolixibacteraceae bacterium
CCCGTCGGTTTGTGATTTTACATTTTTACCGAATGCAACTTGATTGGCACCGACAGCTAAAAGATTATCCGACTGCAAATCACCCGTAATTAAAGGACTTGCTCCCCACGAATTTGGATCGCCATGCCCGACTACCAACCTGGGATAATACGTGTGGCTGTATTGTTCGAGGGCAACGCCATTGGCTGTAGTCCAAAACCGGTTGTCGGTAATGGTGTCATTCGGTTCCACATCTAAATAATTGCAACCTGCCACTAATAGCGTGATACAAGACAGAATTAAACATTTATATGTTTTCATTTCGATTTAATTTTTGCTTGTGTTTAAAATGAAATATTCAATCCAAAAGAAAAACTACGCATAAAGGCATATTCCTTTCCTGAATTTGATCCTCCATCACTCAAACTCTCCGTAATATCAGGAGTCATAAATGGTGGCATATGCGTTTTTTCCCAAAGGTTGTTCCCGCTGAAATAGAGTTTCAATTGATCAATCGATAATCTGGAAGTAATTTGTTTGGGGAAAGTATAACCAAAAGTCAGCCCTTTCAAGCGGATGTACGAGGCATCTAACAAGTATTTCGACTGTCTCTGAATGTTTCTGTTATTCAATGCCTTTCTCGGAAAGTACGCATCCGGATTTTCAGGGCTCCAGGTGTTGTCAATGTGATACTGGAAGATATTTCCATTGTAAATACCTCGTGTGAATCCCCAAAACTGGTCACTTGAAGTCCATACATCCCGTTTACCAACGCCATCAAACATGACCCACAAATCGAATCCTTTCCATCCGATACTTCCCTGGAAATTATAACGATAGCGAGGAGTATTATTCCCGATAACCACTCTGTCTCCCGGGTTGTCAAGGGTATTTTTACCAATATCAATTACTCCGTCATTATTTACATCGCGGTAACGAATATCGCCTGGTTTCCAGGTGTGGTAGATAAAATTTTGAATATAGTTCATCCGCGAAGCTTCCTTTTCATCCTTGATATATCCATCGGTCACATATCCCCAGTATTCACCCATTTTCATCCCTTTGTAATACAATGACAATGAACCCGTTGGATTGTCGAATTTTGTAATTTCTGACTGGTAGTCGGACAGACCTGCTGAAAGCGAATAAGTTAACGGACTGCCACAAATATTGTTGATTTTATCTCTCCAAGAGATTTCCATTTCCCAGCCATTGGTGCGCATATCAGCCAAATTCTCCTGTCCGCCACTGGTTCCTAAAACGGCCGGAAGTGTTACTGAGCGTATCATATCTTTGGTGTCGCGGATGTAATAATCAAACGTTCCGGTCAGACGATTTTGCAATAAAGTCAAATCGAGTCCAAAGTCTTTGTTTATTACTTTTTCCCAGGTTACGTTATTGGGTAATGAAGGGGCCGACAGGTAAGTTAAAGGTTCACCGTTCATCATATAATTAGTCATTGCTCCTCCGTTTAGGCTGGCAATGTAGGAGAAATAAGAGCTGATTGCCTGATTACCCAATACTCCGACCGAAGCACGTAACTTCAGGTTATCGACTACATTTTTCAGCGGAGCAAAGAAATTTTCTTCCGAGATTCTCCATCCGGCAGAAGCTGACGGGACAAACACATGACGTTTATCTGAAGGGAATTTTGACGAACCGTCATAGCGTCCATTCAACTCCAGCAAATATTTAGAATTGAGATCGTAATTGATACGATAGAATAAACCCTGAACTCTCCAACGGGTATCTGTTTCCGAATTGCTTACATAGTTTATCGCCAGATCTGAAATTGGTGTTTCGTTATCAAAAAGATCGGACATCCGGAAAGATAAGCCTCTGTAGTCTTTTCCTTCCTGATTATAACCGCCCATCAACTTAAAGTTGTGCATCTTATTGATGTTCCAGTTGTATTCAGCCCAAAAATTCAGGGTCTGATATTCATTTTCGGCATTTCCGTTTGAAACAAAGTTTGGAGTCTCGCTTTCAATGGGATTCACCCCTTCGGGCATCGTTTGATAAATTGTTTTACGGTGAACCTTGCTTCTGCTGAAGTATTTATTCAGGGTGTAGTTTCCTTTGATTGACAATCCTTTTAACGGATGTAAATCAAAACGTCCGGTGTACCACATGTCGTTACCATCCACGGTACTGCGGCCGGCATTGGCCATACGACCAATTACATTCAGATTACCACGACTTAACGACATCCCGGCAAAATCGCCATTCGGTAAAAAAACCGACAGGGTAGGAAACATGCGGTACACTTCATAATACCAGCTTTCTTCGGAAGAGCCTACTTTATATGGTTCGTTACTGTTTGTATAATTGTATTTGGCAGAAAAGCCCAAATCGAACCAATCGGTTATCTTGGTATCAAAAGTAAAAGCGAGGTTGTAGCGTTTATAGGTATCATTACCATAACGGAAAATACCGCCCTGATCTTTTATCCCGGCAGACAGATAATAACTTGACTTTTCCGAACCTCCTGAGATATTCAGATTATGTTGCTGCATAAATGCGGCACTTTTATAAAACTCATTAATCCAATCGGTATTGCCAACATAAGCCCAGCCAGGATTATTGGGAGTATAGTTAGGACTCTGGATTCCTTCGGTATCAACTAAAATTGCAGGATTATTTTCAGGATCAGCAATATGTGCATCGAGTGCAGCCAAAAACCGGTCGCTGAAATAATAATCACCTGGCGATTCACTGTCGTAAGCATCATTCCAGGCACGCGCCCAAACATCAGCTCTTGGCATTTCCGGCAGACGGGCAGGCGTACTCCAGGCCAAGTTGTTGTTGTAGTTAATTTTTGTTTTCTGATTTTCGCGACCTTGCTTGGTAGTTACCAACATTACGCCAAATGCGGCCCGGGCGCCATAAATAGCGGCCGAAGATGCATCTTTCAGTACTGAAACACTTTCAACATCCTGAGGGTTGAGCAGGGAAAGATCGCCTTCAACTCCATCGATCAGCACCAAGGCTGACCCACCATTTAACGATGTGTTACCCCGAATATTGATGCCGGCCCCTGCATTGGGTTGACCACTTCGAAACGTGATATTCAAGTTCGGGATCATACCCTGCAAACCTTGTGCAATATTTCCAATCGGTCTTTCATTCAGCACATCGCCGGAGACGGATGCAATGGCCCCCGTCAGGTTTTGTTTTTTCTGTGTTCCGTATCCAACGACAACAACCTCTTCCACTCCAATGGTTTCATCTTCCAGTGCGACATTAACCGAAGTCTTTCCTGCAACTTTCACTTCCTGCATTTTCATCCCGACAAACGAAAACTGCAAGGTCACATTTGCCGGAACATTAGCCAGAGAATACTCCCCGTCAGCGTTAGTAATGGTTCCTGATGTTGTACCTTTCACAACCACAGAAACTCCGGGCAATGGTGCTCCTGAAGCATCGGTGACCTTTCCCGTGACTTTTTTAATATTTTCGCTGACGGGAGCGGCTTCATTGCTTAGAGCAATTAAACGATTATTGATTCGATATTTAATTTCCGTTTCACGAAATACCCGGTCGAGTATCTCGGTGATTAGCATGTTGTTTGACGCAATATCAACTCTTTGCGTGACATTCACCTTCCGGGCATCGTACATAAAATAGAAGTCCGATTTGTTTTCGATTTCCTGCAATATGTCTTTAATTGCAGCATCCTTTAGATTTAGACTTAGACGAGTATTCTGAGAGTAGCCTCCCAATGCAAATACTTGTGAAATGGTTATGAACAGTACGAACAATGTTGTTCTCATAGTCCTGCAAAATTTAGATTTCCAGATTTCAGAAAATCCGGAAATCCAGGAATAACGTTTTTTTTTCATAGATTTGTTGTGATTTGATGATTACTCAAATTGCTTTGCCTCTCACGATCAAATGAATAAGGCAAAAGGAAAAAGAAGGGGATGTTACCAGCATCTCCTTTTTTTTGTTGCATCCGATTAGTTTTTCATTGGCAGATTACTTGTTGATTTGTAACTTTTATATTATTGACTTGTCAGGATTACCTTTGTCTTGGTCTTCAGGTTTTCGCCACGGATAATCTGGTACCGAACGGAACACGCAAAACCAATTGATCTGAAGATCTCGTCCAGTGTTTCATTTTTAATGGTCGCGGTAAATACCGACTTATAGATATCTGGCTGGGTAACTTCAATATCGATGTTATAGCGCCTTCTCAGTTTTGCCAGCACTTCATTCATCGGATCATCCCTGAAGATCAGCACTCCGTCTTTCCAGGAAATAAATTTTTCGGGCTTAACTTTTTCCTTATAGATTTTACCTGAAGACCTGGTGTATTGAACCATTTCTCCGGGTTCCAATTCATAGTGGAATGATTTTTTGCTGTCCTGTACTTCTACTTTTCCCGACTCCAAAACCACACTGATATTTTTATCATTCGGATAGGCACTGACATCGAACATGGTTCCCAGAACTTTAACCTCCAGATTATTGCAAAACACCTTTAGTGGAATCTTCTCGTTTTTCGTCACCTTGAAAAATGCCTGTCCGCTGAGATTAATCTCACGGTTGTTGACAGCAAAGTCGGAGTTGTAGGTGACTTTGCTGTCGGAGTTTAACCACACAACTGTGCTGTCGGGAAGAACCATTTTTGAAATCTGTCCATTGTCTGCAAATACAGAAGTGTAATGTAATGCTGATTCATGATGATTTAAAGATTGAAACCGGCTATAAAAGAACAGGGAAGAAAGACCAGCGGCCAAAATAAAAACAGCAGCATATTTCAGTAAGTCATAACCATTCAGCCGGAATCTCTTCTGCTTTTTGTCAAGCTGACGTTTAAAATCCAGGTATAGATTTTCTAACTGATACTCGGGCATTTTTTGGGTTGAAGAAATCAATGCCCGGGCATTTTTGACTTTTCTGAACTCTTCCCGGGCCGACAAGTCCTCTTCCAGCTGAGAAAGTACCGCCTTTTTGGAGTCTCCTTTAAGATACCCCATTACTACCTGCAATATGTCGTCTGTGTTTTTCATGTTCCTGCTTCATCTAATTAAAGCACGAACCAGAGATTACCCTAGTTGCGAATTAAAAAAAAAGTAAAAATTAACGTACAAACAAAAATGCCATGATAGGCAAATAGTCTTTCAGGGTGATCCGGAAAAGTTTTAAAGCCTTGGTCAAGTGTCCTTCAACGGCTTTTACAGAGATGCCCAGTTCTTCGGCAATCTCCTTATTCCTTTTTTCATCAAAACGGCTCATATAAAATACGTTTCTACACTGCGGCGGCAATTGGCGGAGTGTTTCTTCAATAATTTGTTCGATTTCGGCAAAAGCAAATGAAGAAGTGTTGAGTGTGGCTAAAGCGTCCAGGTTTGCGCTCAACTCAGATCCGTCAAAATCCCACGATTCAAAAAGTTTTTGTTTGTACCGTTGGTCACGTAGTTTATACAGACAGTCGTTTTTTGCAACTGTGAAAAGATAAGCTCCCAGGTTGGTATCGTCGGGTAATTCTTCCATTTTATTACAAATCGTCATTAACGTTTTATGAACAATGTTTTCCGCGATATAGTTAAGATG
>JAEUSS010000586.1 GCA_016788685.1 Prolixibacteraceae bacterium
AAGCGAATCCACCCGTTGTCTTGTTTCATGATCAAACAGGATCAATTTATTCCCATTGTTTAACAGGGTGCAATTGGTCCCAAAAACCTTTTTTGCGATCTCATGAGCGGGAATTGGGTCGCCAATGGCAATCTGAGCTGAAGATCGTAGTAACCCGTCAAAACTGTAATTCGATGTTGTGGTTTTGGGCACATTCTGAAGATTAACCTGAATATTACTTCCCAAACTGAGTTTCTCATAAGTGATCTCTCTTTTTTCCTCAACCCTGATATGTTTTTCAGATTGCGACGAATTCCAATCGTTTAAAAAGATCCGGTAATAATCAAGCCGACTGGGATTTTGGGTAGGCTCCCAACTTACGTTGGCACTAAATCCGGAAGTCCACCTGGAAACGATCAGTCCCGGAGGACGCGAATAATAAACTCCCTCACCCGGCAAACCATTCAGATATATACGGTAATATACTTTTTCTCCTTCTAAATATTCAGAATCAAAGAATTCGGTATTGTAGCGATTCGTTATTACAGCAATGTTTCTGGTAATGTTCTCAAAAAAAGGTATTTTTTCAAGTGTGTAGTTTTTAAATGCTGCATGCGAAAATTTCTCCCACTTAATTAACGCTCCTCCTGCCTGGTTTTTCACCTCCAGTATTTTAAGCATTTTGAGTGGAGCAAAATCAATTAAAACAGGCCATTCCATCTGATATAAATAGCCTTCAGCTTCCATTTTATCAGCTATACTTCCCGAATTTGTGGATGTAAATACTTTTATGGTCAAATGATGTAGTCCTTCCCGATAGATGCGAGGATTCAGATTCATTTCCAACGAATTGTCTTGCTGATAATCCCGTTGAAATAAAACAACATCATCAAAGGAAAATTCAATCCAATGAATGTCACGGGGCGAAGCATCGAATTTGTATTTGATTGTCACAGGCTCCGCGAGTCTGAGCGTATCCGTTTCAGGTGTTAAGTCAACACTGATCATCGGCGCCTGATCTGAAGGTTTTTCAACATTCGTGTAAACTAAGTCTCCCGGTTCAAATTCACAAGCATAAAAAAATGGTAACCAAAATAAACAAACCAGCAGGATTTCAGGATAAACCAATTTAAGCAGAAATCTTATCTTGTTTTTCAGCAAATATTTTATGGGTTTCATTTTTCATTACATTACGATTGATCTAATATAATCATAATTTGCTGAATAAGTCAATAACAATATTTTAACAGCTATCATTTTGCAGGTAGTGAAAAGGCATGTATAGCTCGTTAACAATGATAAGCAGAAGTTAAAAGAACTAATCCTGCCGTGGGGTTCGACCCTGCTTATTTGTCGAACAATCGTTTCGGAGCGAATGATCTTCCGAGAGATTACGAGCGGGATACGGAAGCGTGGTGAGTGAATTTGAAAAATGTGCAACTGATAATAACTGCTAATCCAAGGAAGGCCATTCAAAAAAGGAAAAAAATGCCGGAAATAGTTTTACCTGCTGTTTTCCGAGATTTGTAATTCGATTTTCTTTTTATGTGGTTTAAAAATATATTTGCCGTTATACGAAGGGCAACAATGCGGATCATCGCTGGTATATAAACGAAATACACCGGATATACCGTCAATATAACCATCAATGGTCGTGGTCGTTTCCAAATAATCACCCATCGTTTCTTTTAAGTTTTTATCTATCGACCTTCTTTTATTGTATTCCTCCCGGATATTCCGGATGATCTCACTTACTATATCGGACTGGCTCGTCCCGTCCGAA
>JAEUSS010000592.1 GCA_016788685.1 Prolixibacteraceae bacterium
AACAAAGGCTTCCGGAGCTTTTTTGTCCGGATTACCCGATTCTTAAAGTTGCTTTGAGATATTCGGTTAGTTTAAACTTTTACCCGTTTATTGGACCGGGTATACCAAATATACCCGGAGATATTCCGGTAACCGCAATTCTTCAGCTCGCGAATGTACGAAAGCAACTGATACTTATACTTATCCGATTCCGTTTCGCCTGATTTATAGTCGACCACCACAACCCTGTCGTCGCCGATCATGATGCGGTCGGGCCGCTTCAGTCCATTGAGTCCGGTCAGGATACTCCGTTCGTTCACCACCCTGAAAGTACCGTCGAACCACGATTTCACTTCCGGGTCGTTGAGCAGTCCGGTCAGTTCTTCCACCATCTTTCCGGCTTCCTGAGCTCCGATTTTACCTTCGGTTTCTACCCGTTTTACAGCTTTGCCCAAGTCGGCACTGGTTTCAATCAGCGAAAGAATCTCGTGAATCAGTTTTCCCTTGTTAATCCCGCGCTGCTGCTTGCTTTCGCGGCTGAAAAAGTCTTCGCCCCGTTTCCGGATGTTCAGGAATTTCCGGAAATCGACAAACTCAAATTCTGACAGGCGGACATCGGTCATTGTTTGCCCTTCTTTTTTCTCACCCTCCGGAGAAACTGTAACCTCTCCGGTTTCGAGCAGTAATTTCTCCGGATCATAGACCGTCCGCAATTCCATCATTTCGCCAGCTTTAAGCCCCAATGCTCCCCAGTTGTGCTGATTCTCAACCGCCAGCTTCAGCAAATCGCCCACGGTACTCAGTTTACCCGAGAAAGAAGCCCAAATATACAATCCGGCTTTGGCGCGGGTAAAAACCACGTACATCAGGTTCAGGTTATCAATGTAGGTATTGAATTTTTCGGTGAAGAATTCGCGGTAAAAAATGGAGTTGGCCAAATCATTTTTGTACCTCACCGGCACCAGGTCCATCTCGTTAAAAGGCGCCGAATCGGGCTGACACCACAACAACGGAGCCATTTCAGGAGACGAATGCGGATGAACGGACCAATTGAAGAAAGGCACAAAAACGTGCGTAAACTCTAACCCCTTCGACTTGTGGATGGTCAGCACATTGATGGCGTCAATGCTGTCGGAAACCGGAATGGTAAACCGCTGCCCGTTTTCGCCCCACCAGTTCAAAAAGCTGGTCAGCTCCGAAGCGTGATTCCGCTCAAACACCGAAATCTGGTCAACAAAAGCTTGCAAATAAGCAAGTTCATCGGCCAGGCTGAATAAATTAAATTTCTCGCAAATGCTGTAAATGATCTCCAGAATCGGTTTTCCGGCGATCAGTTCTTCAAAATATTTTCCCGAAATAAACTGAATCAACTCATTCTCCGGAAGATCAGCCTGCTCAAACTGCCGGCAGATATCAGGTTCATAAGCATCTTTTGAATCGATTGGCTGGACAAAAAAATCAAGCGCAAACTGATCTTCAGCCTTCTTTATTCCCGAAGCCGGAGCCTGAAGGGCGGGACTTGCCAGGTTCGGCACCTTTCCCAACGCCTTCAGCCGCGGATATATTTTCTGATGATACAAATAGTTCAGCTCGGCCTTTACCACCTGATCATCCGGATTAAGGAAACCCGTCAGAATCGAAATAACCAAGCTAATCACCTCTGAGTTGGCAATATAGAGCGACTCTCCCGAAAGAATATCGAAGTTATAGTTCCGGTTTTCCGGAAGGTCCTTTTGTTCCAGAAAGAGGTCGGCAATCAGTCGGGCTTGTTTTTTATCGCGAACCAGAATTGCCATTTCAATCGCCTTCACGCCTTTATCCTGAAGGGATTTGATCGAGCCGACCAATTCATCAAGAATCAGTTTCTCGTTTTCGTCAGCCAGTTCTTTTTTCGCCTCCAGAAACCGGACCCGAACGTATCCCTGGTCGGCCACCCGGGCATTGGAAACCTGCTGAACGCTGTCGGCATACACTTCAGGAATGGTAATCTGTACCGGATTTTCTGTAATTCCGGCGGCCTGAAGTTCTTCGTCCATGTTTTGCTGAAGCAACTCGGGTACCATTCTGAACATCGTATTGTTAAACCGGATCACTTTTCCGTGACTGCGCCAGTTGCTGTTCAAAACCTCGTTCTGAAGGCCAAACGCCGGAAAACTCTCACCCAACTTACCTGCCAGCAAACGCCAGTCGCCGCTTCGCCAGCGGTAAATCGCCTGTTTCACGTCGCCAACCACCATGCTCAGATTGTTTTCCGACAACGAGTTGCCGATCAGCGGACGAAAATTATTCCACTGCAACCCCGATGTGTCCTGAAACTCGTCGATCATAAAGTGCGAATACACCGAGCCTGTTTTTTCGTACACAAACGGAGTCTCAGAGTCAGCAATTACATCTTTAAGCAAATGACCCGAATCTGAAATCAGTACAATCCCTTTTTCGCGGCAAAGGTCTTTCACCGCCTTGCGCAGATCCACCAGAATCCCGAGCGTATACAATTGATTGACGATGAGCTTGGCTGTGATGTAACTCCGGGTCTGTGTTTCGAGCAACCGAACAGCTTCCTGCATCTTTGGCATCAGCTTTTCTTGGGCCACACTTTCCAATTTCGATTTCAGCGGCTCCTTGACCGAAGCCGTCACCCAGGCTGAGACTTCGGTAGTCGCTTCTATTGTCGTTTTGTTCAGGGTAAAAGTCAGATCTTTCATCTTCTGAAAGCCCGCCGCCGGCCCCCGCCCTTTCATCTTGAAATCGTCAGCCGACAAGCCTTCTATAGCCAACAGATTCAAACCTTCCTGCCCCAGTGATTTTAGTTTATTTTCGTACAGCGCGATTATTTTACTGAGTTTTCCGCGGTATTCGCGCAGAAAGGCCCGGTCGTTCAGCTTCTCGTAGAGACTTTCGTTCAACGACTTAAATGTTTCGTTGTAAATCTCGTTTCCCAGGCGCAGAATATCTTTTTTCAGGTTCCAGCCCTGTCCCTCACGAATTTTATCTGAAGCAAACGCATCGAGCCATTCCAGCAGCTTCGGATCGTCTTCCACCGATTGTATCAGCCGGTCGGCAGCTTCTTCCAGAATATTTTTTTCGTCCAGCTCCACATTGTAGGCCGCATTGATACCCAGTTCGCGGTTAAAAGCCTTGATGACACGCTGAAAGAAACTGTCGATGGTACTGATGGAGAACCGGGAATAATCGTGTAAAATACGCTTCAGTACCAACTGAGCCTGCCGCTCCACCTGCATAGGCTGCCAGCCCAGTTCACGGGTCAAAACGTCCATGTACACCGAAGGCTTGCCTTTAGCCAGGTGGTACAGCTCGCCGATGATTCGCGATTTCATCTCGGCAGTAGCTTTGTTGGTAAAGGTTACAGCCAGGATGTGCCGGTAGTTCGACTCGTTGGTCAGTGCCAGTTTCATGTATTCGATGGCCAACCGGAAAGTTTTTCCGGAGCCCGCCGAAGCTTTATATACTTTAAGTTGCGACATCAACAATTTAATTTACCGCAGATTGCGCGGATTAATACCAGTTTTAACTTCAAGATCCGGATGCCTTCAAGCCGAAAAACCGGAAACCTTAAATATCAAAACTTAAAAGTAAGCATATCTCCGGAACTGCAAGCGCCATTGTTCCCGGATAATCTTTGCACTGTTAATAACTCGTTGAGAAGTAGAATTTTTGAATCGGTTACATCCAGAAGAAAAGATTGTAGATTTAGGAGATCAAATCAGAGCAGACAGTAAAAAAAAATAATGGCTTATGGTTCAACAGCCTGCTGCCACCGGCTGATAAGGGAATGCGCTAAACTTGCGTTACGGCAAGCAGCCGGCAACTCGTCTGTAAACAAACGTTTATCGGATCTTATTAAATAAATCAACTATGAAAACAATAAAATTAACAACAGCCATCTTTACTCTGCTGTTCTTGTTAGTGAGCGGTGTGACAAACGCCCAGATCACATCCAACGAAATCGATAGCCTGCTCCGGATTGCGATGGACAAATTTAAAGTAGCAGGAGCTGCGGTAGCTGTTGTAAAAGACGGCAAGGTCGTCCACAAAAAAGGATATGGTGTGAAGTCAGTTACAACCAAACAGGCTGTTGACACATATACCAATTTCCAGATTGCCTCCAACAGCAAAGCTTTTACAACAGCGGCCCTGTCTATCCTGGCCGATGAAGGAAAACTCTCGTGGAAAGATAAAGTCAAGACCCATCTTCCCGAATTTAAAATGTACAATGACTATGTGACAGAGAACTTTTTAATCGAAGATTTGCTTTGTCACCGCAGCGGGCTCGGTTTGGGAGCCGGAGATTTAATGAGCTTTCCGGACGGGACAGACTTTACGATAAAAGATGTGTTGACAAACTTTCAATACTTCCAACCGGTTTCTGCCTTCAGGACTCAATTCGACTATGACAATCAACTTTATACCGTTGCCGGTGAGTTAATTTCCAGAGTCAGCGGAATGAGCTGGGAAAAATTTGTCCAGCAAAACATTATGGTTCCTTTGCAAATGAACAACTCATATACTTCCCTCGCCGCCATCAAAGACCGGACAAATGTCGCAACACCCCATTCAACCGAAAACTCAAAATCCGGAGAGATCAGACCAATCTCTTTATTCACAGATATGATCAATGGTGCGGCCGGCGGCATCCTTTCAAACGTTGACGACATGTCGAAATGGATGTTGGTCCAGCTGAACAAAGGAAAATTCGGGAACAATTTAGAAAAGCAACTTTTTACGGAGGCCAGGCAACGCGAAATGTGGAGAATACACACAGTAATGGAATCCAATCCGGACCCCAGATACAACATGCATTTTGCCGGCTATGGTTTAGGATGGAATTTAAGCGACATCAATGGTAAATTACGGGTCAACCATACTGGTGGTTTGCCGGGAATGTTATCTGTTGTTACCATGATTCCTGATTTAAATCTCGGAGTCGTCGTTTTAACCAACACCGAGAGTGGAGGCGGCGCTCTGTTTGGCGCGGTAAGCAGAACTATCATTGACTCCTATCTGGGCTTAGACCATTTGGATTGGGTTAACATGTACAGCAAGAGAATGGAATCTCAGAAGAGCGAGACCGATTCTGTAACCCAAAAAGTCTGGAAAGTAGTTGCTGCAGCCCAAAGTACCAAGATCAATCCCGAAGATTATACAGGCTTATTTGAAGATAAATGGTTTGGAAAAGTTGAAATATTCCTGAAAGGAGATCAATTGTGGTTCAGGTCCTTGCGTTCGCCAAAGCTGAACGGCCCCATGAACTATTACAAAGCAACAACTTTCGCAATCAAATGGGAATATCAGGACATGAATTGCGATGCGTTCGCCATCTTTGGGTTAGACGAGGAAGGAAAAGCTCAAAGCATAAAAATGAAAGGCATTTCCCCCAACATCGATTTCAGCTTCGACTTTCAGGATTTAGACCTTCAGCGGGTCAGGAAATAATACACCGGGAAGCTGATGTTTACTTATTTTCACCTCCGGCAATCCGGAGAGCCTAAATTTTTGCTATTTTCGAAGCCCAGATATTAATTCTGAAATACTATTCTAAGTGAGTGAAACAGAGGATTCAAATCTTCCGGGATTTGATAACGAAAAGTACCTTCAGGAGCAGACAACTGCCATCCTTGAACGGGTTAGCCAATTTAATGACAAACTTTATCTGGAATTCGGAGGTAAAATTTTATACGATTATCACGCAGCCAGAGTGCTGCCGGGCTTCGACCCCAACGTAAAAATGCGCCTTTTGCAACTGCTGAAAGACAAAATCGACGTGATTTTGTGTATTCACGCGGGTGCCATCGAACGAAAAAAAATCAGGGCTGATTTCGGCATCACCTACGATGTGGATGCCTTAAAAACCATTGATGATTTCCGGGAATGGGGAATCAACATCACAGCAGTGGTTATCACCCGCTACCGGAATCAGCCGGCAGCAACAGCCTTTAAAAACAAGCTCGAGTTAAGGGGAGTAAAAGTATACCTGCACTACCCGACTCAGGGATACCCGACTGATATCGACCTGATTGTCAGCGACCAGGGTTACGGAGCCAACGAATATGTGGAAACGACCAAACCCATCGTGATTGTCACCGGACCAGGCCCCGGCAGCGGAAAACTGGCCACCTCCCTGAGCAACCTGTACCACGAATACAAAAATGGAATCAAGGGCGGATATGCCAAATTTGAAACGTTCCCGATCTGGGACCTGCCCATCGATCACAAAGTGAACATTGCCTACGAAGCGGCCACAATTGACCTGGGCGATGAAGTACTGATTGATGAGCATCATCTGAAAGCATACGGCCTGGCGGCTGTAAACTATAACCGCGACATCGAAGCATTTAATCTGCTGAAAAGGATTATCGAAA
>JAEUSS010000083.1 GCA_016788685.1 Prolixibacteraceae bacterium
ACAACGTCCCAGCCTTTAAAATGCATCTGAATGCCGCATCGATTGTGGTTGCCGAACCCGATGGGACTTTGCCGCACCGGTTCGAAATCGGGTGGATTCGTTTCTTTCAGCACGCCAAAGCATAGGGCAATGCTTTGGGGGTACTGTTGCAGGAGAGCGGAGTAAACAAGCTGAAATAATCAATCATAATAAAGTCGTTTTAAGATACAGGATCCGAGTAAGCGGCGTTGAATCGAAAATAGTCAATATTGATGAACTGGACAGATGGATTTTTAGGAGCAATAACCGTTTGCGACCGGGAGGGAATAGTGGTTTATATGAACGACCGCTCGAAAAAGCAATTTGACAAGGATGGAGGAGGAAGCATGGTCGGGCAAAGCCTGATCGAATGTCATCCTGAGCCAGCCCGGACCAAATTAAAGGAAATGCTTGCCGAACCCATCCCGAATTCGTATACCATAGAAAAAAAAGGAATCCGCAAGATGATTCATCAGACTCCGTGGATGGAGAACGGCGAATTCAAAGGTGTTGTTGAAATTTCCTTTGAAATACCTGTGGAAATGGCGCATCATAAAAGAAGTTAAATCCGATTGATTGTCAGAAGTGTCTGATGTAATTTTTTACTTTTGTTAATCAGAATTTAAAATCACTCAGGTATGATGCTCCGGATAATTTTTATTTCGTTGGTGTACAGCGTTTTTACAGCTGCTGTTTGCGCGCAGGGTATCCGCGGACGAATTTCTGATGCACAGGGTGCACCAGTTCCGTTTGCCAACGTTTATATTCCGCAACTTTCGACCGGAACAACCTCGAACCTCGACGGAGACTATGAACTTAAACTTCCGCCCGGAAAATGGAAGGTCTTGTTTCAGTACCTGGGTTACCAGACACGCTCGCTCGAGTTGACGATGGGCGAAACGGTTCAGGTTATCAATATGCAACTGTTTACGCAGGAATACCGGATTCCGGAGATCAAAGTGCTGGCTTCGGGCGAAGATCCGGCCTACTACATTATGCGCAGAGCCATTGCGCTGGCGCCGTATTACCAGAAACAAGTTTCGAAATATTCGTGCAAGGTGTACCTGAAAGGTTCGGGCGTGTTCGATAAAATTCCGATGCTCTTTAAGAAGCAGATGAAGAAAAACGGAGTGAAAGAGGATGAAGCGTTTGTGCTGGAAACCGTCAGCCGTATCGATTTTGAATTGCCCGACCGCCTGACCCAGCAAGTGCTGGCTATGCGCTCTTCAGGCAAAGGCAACAACACCTCGCCCATGAGTATGATTACGAATAATTTGTACGATGCAGAAAAATACGGAATGGTTTCGCCGGTAGGGAAGAGCGCGCTGAAGGCATACCGGTTCAGGCTTGACGGTGTTTTTGAAGATCAGGGCAGAACGATTAATAAGATTAAAGTGATTCCCAAAGCAAACGGGAACGATGTGTTTTCGGGCTATATCTACATTGCCGAAGGATTCTGGAACATTCATTCGGCTGACCTGAAATTGCATATTCCCATGACGGACGTGGGTGTGCGCCAGGTTTATGCCGAAGTGAACAAAAATACCTGGATGCCGGTCAGCCTCGATTTTGATATGGATTTTTCAGGAGTCGGCTTTAAAATGAAATTCAACTATGTGGCTTCCATTTCTGAATATCAGACGACCCTGAATCCTGCACTCGATCATTCATTTCTGGAACGGCTGAAAAAAGAACAGCTTCGGGAACAACAAATGATTGAAGAGTTTCTGGCAGAACAAAAAGTACCGTCTGCGACGAAAGCGCAGCAGCAAATAAGCGTGCTGATGGAAAAAACGGAGCTGAGTAACCGCGAAACATTAAAATTAAACCGGCTGATTGAAAAGGAATCACGGCGTAACAGCCCTCCCGAACCGCTCGAAATAAAGTCGGATTTTCAGGTGAGTCAGAAAAAAGTAAACAACGATTCCGCCTATTGGGCAAGCATCCGGCCTATTCCGCTGACCGGGTCGGAGAGGAAAAGTTTTGCCGCAAAAGATTCGTTTTTGCAGGTTTCGGCCCGACCTGAATACCAGGATTCGGTGCGCGACTCGAAGCGAAAGTTTAAGCTGAAACATCTGTTTACTGGTAAAACTTACGATTACTCGGTTGATTCAGCCAAACGGGCGGAACGATTCACTGTTCCCGGGATTAAAAATCCAAGTTTATTGTCATTCAATTCAGTCGACGGATTGCGTCTGGAGTTGCCATTTCGCTACTACCGAGCCGACAGCTTAGGGCGTTTGCTGCAGTTCAGTCCAAAAGTTGCATACGCTTTTGCCCGCGAAAAAGTGGAAGCATCGTTTTCTATTGCTCGCCGGATAAACGGACTGACAAACAGTTGGGTTTCGCTTGGATTGGGCTCGGTAACCGAAGATTTTAATCGTTCTTCGGGTCTGTCGGTTATGAACAACGATTTTTATACCATCTGGCTCGAAGAAAATTACAAGCGGTTTTTTCGCCGCGATTTTGTGCAGTTTACAGCCAGTCGCGATCTGGACAACGGATTGAATATGAGCATAACACTTGACTACGCCGATAATCGTTCACTGACGAATCACTCCGGATTTTCGCTTATTGATTACGCCGATCGGGAAATTCTTCCCAACGTTCCGGTCAACGATCAGCTCGAAGACTGGCAACTTGGCAATCATCAGTCCTTTGGAAGCCGGGTGATTCTGGAATATACGCCGAAGCTCCGGTATCGGATCCGGAATCATGTTAAAACCTATGCAAGGAGTAAATATCCGACTTACTCGGTGGCATATAAGGGGGCACTGGCCAATGTTTTCGGGAGCGATTCGCGCTATGACCTGCTGAAACTGGGCATTCGGCAAAAGATCAGCATGGGTGTTGCCGATCAGCTTTCGTATTCGGTCAATGGCGGTGCATTCCTGAATAAAGAACGGGTCTATTTCGAAGATTTTCAGCATTTCAATACCCAGTCGCTCGGGTTTATGTTTTCGTCGCGCGAAAACAGTTTCAGGTTACTGCCTTTTTACCGGAATTCAACCAACACTAGGTTTCTTGAGTCGCACGTCAGTTGGCAAACCCGCAGCCTGATTTTGAAACGGTTGCCTGTGGTTAGGAATTCGTCGATCTCAGAAAATTTATTTGTGAATTATTTGGATACTCCGGAACTGAGAAGCTATGTGGAAACCGGTTACGGAATCAGTAACTTATTTTTACTCCTGAATGTGGAAGCTGTTGCAGGTTTTGAACACGGTCGGTTCCGTTCGGCCGGTATAAAAGTCAGTTTGAATTTGTAGGTAGTCACTTGATTTCGAAATAAAAGACGAGAACATAATTTGGAAGCAGCAGGATAAATGTGCAATTCAAGTCGCCCGTTGCTGCGGTTTTTTTCCGGAATCCGGAATTTCGTCAGTGGCGTGATCAATTTGTTGAATGATTTGTTATCTTCAGTCAACAAACTTACATTTAGCACAAATAAATTAAAGCATGCATACAAAAAAGACTGCGGTAATCCTGATCAATGTCGGTACTCCAGATGAACCAACTGTTAAGGCGGTGCGCCGTTATCTGTTCGAATTTCTGAACGACAGGCGGGTGATTGATTTGCCGCTCGTATTCCAGAAATTGTTGGTCAACCTGATTATCGTTCCTTTCAGGGCTCCGAAATCAACAAGGTTGTATCAGCGTTTATGGACTGAGAAAGGATCACCGCTGTTATATTTTTCTGAGCGTGTTCAGGTCGAACTTCAGCAAAAACTAGGTTCGAAAGCCGATGTTTTTATGGGCATGCGGTATGGTAACCCAACCATTGGAAAGGCTCTTGCTTCTATTCGGAAAGGCAATTACGACCGTCTGGTTGTTTTTCCGATGTTTCCGCAGTATGCGTCGTCAACCAACGGTACAGCCATTCAGGCGGTTGTCGATCAGGTGCGTAAATGGAACACAATTCCGGAGGTTCATATAATCAGTCAATTTTATGACCATCCTGCTTTTTTGGACGCTTTCACTGAACGGATAAAATCCTACGAACCCGAGAAGTTTGACCATGTGATTTTTACTTACCACGGGTTGCCTAACCGCCATCTGGATAAGAATCATCCCGGAGAATCGTTCCGGACCTGCAATTGCGAGAATGTATTGCCCGAATTTGGGAAATTGTGCTACAAGGCAACTTGTTACCAAACAACCCGCGAGCTGGTCAAACGCTTAAATCTGGAGGCTAGCCGGTATTCCGTATCTTTCCAGTCTCGTTTATCGAACAACTGGATGACACCTTTTACCGATAAAAACCTGATGAACCGGGCCAGGCAGGGCAATAAGAATGTGCTGGTGGTGGCACCTTCGTTTGTGGCCGATTGTTTGGAAACGACTGTCGAGATTGGCTGGGAATACAAAGAAATGTTTGTCGAGAGAGGGGGCGAGAATCTTCAGATGGTTGAAAGCCTGAATGACTCTCCACAATGGATTGACGCGATGGAAAATATGCTGAGTCCTTACCTGTAAGAATAGTCAAACAAAAAGAAACGTTGTATTGCCATTAATTTTATCTGTGGCAATACAACGTCTTTATTCTTCAAAACAATCTATTTCCACAAATCAGCAGGATAAATTCCTTGATCAGTTAATTTTTGTATCTGGTCAATAACGTATGGCTTATCTTCTTTATAGGTTACTCCAAACCAAGGAGAATTTGCGGTTAGCACCTGCACACTGGCTTGCGCTCTTTTAATCATTTCAAACACCACGAATGGGATGTAAAACTCTGATTTAGGCTGATTTATGCTGTGCGATAAGAAATCGATAAATTGATCTTCGATATTTCTAAAAATATTCGGGTGAAATCCCCAGAAATTCATTGAAACGATTTCAGTTCCAGTCAATCTAACAGTCTCTCCTGTTTCTGATTCGCACAAGACCTGTTGGTCTTCTTGTCTTATCTTATGGGTTTCAGTAATCTTTGTTAGCTGTTTCTCTGGGTTGGTCACGCAGATGCCTCGCGAAACAGATCCAAATTCCGAAAAAGTGTTATTCAGTTGGTAACCTACCATGGCATATTTTGTCGGATCCGTCATTGTCTGCAGATATTCGGAAATAACCTGGTAAGCTTCTGCTCCATAGAAATCATCAGCATTAATTGCTGCAAAGGGCTCATTAATGACATCTTTTGCCATTAAAATAGCGTGACCGGTGCCCCATGGTTTTTCTCGTCCTTCAGGTAGCGTAAACCCATGAGGTAACTTATGAACTTCCTGATATACATATTCTATTTTAATTTTGCCGGAAAGCTTAGGTTCGAAGCGAGATTTAAAGTCTTCCGCAAAACTTTCGCGGATAACAAAAACTACTTTGCCGAATCCGGCACGAATGGCATCAAAAACCGAATATTCAAGAATTGTTTCTCCATTTGGCCCAACTGGGTCAATTTGTTTTAGTCCGCCATAACGGCTGCCCATTCCCGCAGCCAGAATTAAAAGAGTTGGTTTCATGAGTTGTGTTTTGCGTAAGTTATTTTGTGATGTTTGTGCAAAATTACTTTTTTCTCGTTAATTCCTGAACATTGTTCACTTTGATAATTGATTTTAGAAGGATTGTATTACAACATATCGGGAGGTGACGATTTTTTCATATTTCCACAAACAAATATAGCCCGATGAGGATCGAGCTTTAATCAAAGGGGTGATATGTATTCGAAATTGACTATCAAATAACCGGATCGGTCTTCGGGAACACTTGGGTTGAACAAGAACAATTAAGGAACAAGTATTAACCGGGAGCCGTATCGGTGACGAACAACATTAATTTTTTAAAGAACAGTTGATAATTAAGGAACCAGTATTAATCATTAAAACATTTTATAGAACAAGATTGCGAACGTAACAATATTTTTATTTTTCCAGATATTTCATTTTTCGTAAGATTGCCTGAGCCTTTAGCTGGTAGAAACCTTCGTTTTTAGCTATTTTCTTAAATTGTTTGTATGCTTTTCTGCTTTCGTTGGTCTGAAGGTAACACAGTCCGACATACCATTGCGCCTGTTCCGTAAACAGGTTGTCCCTATCGGTAATTACAGTTTCATATTCTTTGATGGCATTCTGGTATTTCCCTGTTTCCTGAAGAGATACTCCGGAGTAAAAATGGCCTACCATGTTGTTTTGATCCCTGGCTATGACCTCGTTAAAGAGACTTAGTGCCGCCTCATAATCTTGATTTTCAAATTTCTGCAGTGCTGATGTCAAGGTTTGGTCGGTGGCCGTATTTGCCGATCTGACAATCCCTGAAGTTTCATACCTGTTGTAGAACTTTTGATAAATCTCTCCGTCCGAAGCCTGCCGGGACAGGAGCCCGGTCAACCCGATGAGCAGAATAAGGGATGCCGCTACCGTTGAGAGTATGAATGTTTTTCTGCTTCTGAATCTTCCGGCCAGCGACTGTTCTGTTTGTCGTTCAGATGCAACGCCTCCTGCAATCTCCTGAAGATTGCTTCTCAGCTGCATAATATCTTTTTCTTTCAGGGCGAGATCAATGTTCCTGATAAGTTCAACTTCTCTTGTAAGTTCTTGGTTTGAAGTTAATTCTGTTTCAAATCTCGCGACTTCTTCTTCTGAGAGTTCATTGTGTATGTAGTTCTCAATTTCCTCGACCGTTACCGCCGGATGGAACTCAGACTTTTGTATTTTAGCCAGGGAGGCCCTCAGTTCCATGATGTCGTTTTCGTTTGAGGCCAGATCTATTTCTTCGGTTAACAGTACGTCATGGGCCAGATTTGTGTTGATTTTTAATTCTTCCTCAAACAAGGTTCTCAGCCCGGGCTCCATTTGTCCATACAGGTAGCTGTCAATGTCTTCCAGCTGGTATTGGTGAGCCGGCATGTTCTGTGCGATCTGCATCAGATTGGCCCTTATGTCGAACACATCATTTTCTTCCAGGGCATTTTGTACATCAAGGAACAACTCTTCATCGGATGATGAGAATGCTGTCTGGTCGTTTGCCGAATCGGATTCAAGTTGTTCTTTGTAAAACTGGTGGATGTTTTCTTTTCCTGCAACTTTATGCTGGAAAAGGTGGATTTTCGGGAAAGAATGTCCGAAATTGAATATTTCTTCCGGATCCAGGTATTTTCCCAGTTTATTATGAGCCGAAAATTCTTCGGTCAATCCGAAACTGAATGAATCAAAGACACTTATTTCGTCATTATAAATGTGATCAGGTTGATTTTGAACAATTTGATTCAGGTTGTTGCGCAGGCTGATGATGTCCCTCTCGCACATGGCTTGTTCCACATTCAGATGAAGTTTTAGCTCATCGGCCAGGCTTGGATCGACCTCCATCTGGATTTCGAATTCGCTCAATTCCTGCTGTGTCAGTTCGGAATTAAGGTACCTGTCGGTTTGTTCAAAATATTCTGATTTGCGTATCATTTTGTTGAATGTTAATGTTTTATATGGCAGTGGAAGCTATATAAAAGATACTACGACTTTTCTGTTTATCCGTAATCCGGATATAAAACAGCTGTAAAATGGGAATAACGAAAGTTAGGATAGAACTATTTAGAGCAGATCAGCATAGGCGTCTTCAGATTTGCCACCTTTTACCAAAGCAAGTTCTTCGCTGGTTAATACGTCGAAAGAGAAAGAATCAAAATTTTTTGTTTCGTTGTTCGCAAATAAAGTTTTCATTACTTTTGAATTTAATGATTAATACTGGTTCCTTAATTATTCTTGTTCGATGGTTTATTCCGGAAACAGCAAAAAGGTAACCCCCTCTTTTAGAAAAAAAGAAGATTTTTCATTTATACTTTTTGAAATTTATTTTTTGAAGAATGGAGAAAAAGATTTATTCTGTGTTGTTTATTTTACTAGTCTTTTCTACTTTGACTTTTTCTCAGAATTCTGAAATATCTGTTCAAGATAGTTTATTGTTTGTTAGACTTCAAAAGGAAGGTGTTGCAGCGGGTAGAGTCGGAGATTTTGAGAAAGCAACTTCGTGCTTCGAAGAATTATTGGAGCTTTTGAAATTGAAATACGGGGCAGGAGATTACCGATTAGGTCCGCCATTGACGAATCTGGGGATTCAGTATAAAAATCTTGGAAATCTTGAAGAAGCCATTGACGCATATAAAAGAGCAGAACTATTGTATGTTAAAGAGTTTGGAGCTGATTTTTCAGGATTAGGTAGCGTGTATATAAATCTAGGAAATGTATATCGATTAAATGGAGATTATAGTCAAGCCATAGAATATCAAAAGAATGCTTATAGAATTTTAAAATATTCTAATGAAAAGTATAAAGTTTTACTAGAAACATCTAAATACAACATTGCAGAGACTCAGTTAGCGTTGGGGCGTAATAATGAAGCTATTCAATTTGCCCAGTCAAATCTAAAGTCAACATTGCCACGATTGAAGCCCCGATTGTATGATTTAATAGCTACGGCGTATCGGAATGAGGGAGAGTTTGAACTTTCGGAAAAGTCTTACTTGCAGGCAATTAGAAGTGCGACTGAGTTGTACGGAGAAATGAATATTGAATTGGCAACTCAATATTTGTCATATTCTTCATTTTTGATTTCTCAGAAAAACTACGAGAAGGCTCTTGTTTATTCTGCGAAAGCAAAAACGATTGCGCTGAAGTATTACGGAGAAAAAAGTACGATGTATGCTGAGATTCAGTCGAATTTTGGAGATTATTTTTATCTTAAAAATTTGGAAGCAAGGCAGATGGATGAATTTCGGACACAAAGAAAAAAAGATTTAACTCAAGCAATTCAATATTATCAAAATGCGATAGTTTCTCTCGTTGATTCTTTTCATACTAAAGATCCATTTGTTGATCCGCCTTTGGATAATGTTATTTCAGATATCCAGCTGGTTGATGAGTTCAAGAAAAAGGCTTTGGCGATGGAAAGACTTGCCGATATCTGTTTGTCTGAATTTGATTATAAAAATTCGTTCAGGTATTTTAATGCAAGTTTAAATTCACTGTCAAAAGCCGTTGATTTAATTCACCGCCTGCAGATTGGATTTGAAAATGAGGAAAGTAAGCTTTTCCTTTCTCAAAATCAGGAGTCAACATTTTATGAGGCAATAAGAATTTCATTTAAACTGTATAAGCAGACTAAAAGAACCGAATTTATCGAGCGTGCTTTTGAATTTTCGGAAAGAAGTAAATCATCTAATTTGTTAGCTTCTGTCAAAGACGTCAAAGCGAAAGAGTTTGGAGGGATTCCAGATTCGCTCTTGAAAAGGGAAAGCTATCTGAAAAATAACATCTCAAATTATAACTCGATGTTGTTTGAAGAGAACCATGCAGAAAAGCCTGACTCTCAGAAAGTCAATCTATATTCCGCAAAAATATTCAAGTTTAGTGAAGAATATAACAGGCTGATTGATTCTTTTGAGAAATCATATCCGCAATATTATGCTTTTAAATACGAGAACAGAGTTATCGGAATCAAGGAGATTCAGTCCAAGCTAAGTAAGCGCCAGGCGTTGGTCGAATTTTATGTAAAAGAGCCTGAAATTGCACAAAAAGAGGGGGAGCTTTATCGGTTTGTGATAACAAAAGATTCGGTACATTTTGCAAAAGAGTCTGTTACTGATCCCTATTTGGTAAATATTCAGACTGTTCATGACTTTTTGATCAGCCCAAATTATTTGTTTACCAAAAAGAAAGATTTTGTTGACTACTCGTTGGCTGCGTATGGATTGTATGAAAAACTTATGAAACCGGTTGCCAAAAAACTGGAAGGGAAGTCACTTACAATAATTCCCCACGAAAAGCTGTCTTACATTCCTTTTGATGCATTATTGTCACAATTCCCCGATACCAGTGTGATGAATTTCAGAAATCTGAATTATCTGGTTCGCGATTATCCGATCAATTATAGTTATTCGGCTACTCTGTTGTTTGATTATTTTGGGCAAAAGAAGAAGAGTGATAAAAGCTTGATTGTTTTTTCTCCGCAATATATTGCCAATGAATCCAGAATTGATCAGGAGGGATCGGAGCCGCAGTTTTATAGTCCTTTACCGGGAGCTAAAGATGAAGTTGCCGGTATTTCTAAGTTTATTCAGGCAGATTCTTTTGTCGATTTGTTGGCGCAGGAAAATACATTCAAGGAAAAAGCTCCGGATTTTGATATTTTACATTTGGCCATGCACACTGCAATTAATGATAGCCTGCCAATGTTCTCGAAACTGGTTTTTTCGAAACCCGACGGGAAGTCGGCTGATGATGGTTATTTAAATACCTACGAAATATACAATATGAAACTCAATGCACGACTGGCTGTTTTGAGCGCTTGCGAAACCGGGACGGGTAAACTTCAGAAAGGAGAGGGAGTTATGAGCATGGCCCGAGGGTTTATTTATGCAGGTTGTCCATCTATT
>JAEUSS010000086.1 GCA_016788685.1 Prolixibacteraceae bacterium
AGCTTACCGGCATCGCCGATAAAATTGTTGCAGGCAAATACCTGCAGGCACATGACGACGGGGTTGTTATCGGCGAAGGCTTGTCGCGTTTCCTGAAATTAGGCCTGAACGATACGCTGGTTATCATTACCCAGGGATACCACGGAGTCAGCTCGGCCGGGAAATTTCCGGTACACGGCATCATCAAACATGTTTCGCCCGAACTGAATAAATCTATTATATATATGGAACTAAAAACCTGTCAGGATTTCCTGGGAGCCGAAAATAAACTCACCTCGCTGGTTGTTAATGTGGCCGACAATAATGTTATGAAGAGAGCATTGAAATCACTGAGAACAGAGATTCTGCCACCGTTTTCCATCATGAGCTGGGAGGAAATGCAACCTGAAGTCGTTCAGCAGATTGAAAGCGACCGCGCCGGAGGTGTGATCATGAAAGCCATTTTGTACGTTGTTATCGCCTTCGGAATCTTCGGCACAATCATGATGATGATTGCCGAACGCCGCCGTGAGTTTGGCGTGATGATTTCAATCGGCATGCAAAAGAAAAAACTGGCAGTCATACTTTTTATCGAAACCTTGTTTATCGGGTTGCTGGGGATTCTTTCCGGAATTGCAGTTAGTCTCCCGCTATTGTTTATTCAGTCCAAAAATCCGATTCCGCTGACCGGCGAAACCGCCAAACTAATGGAAGACTTTGGTTTTGAGCCGTACATGTTTTTTTCAACCGCTCCTGAAGTCTTCTGGCAGCAAGCAGTCAGCGTTTTTGTGCTGACCCTGCTCATTGGCATTTATCCGATCATCGCTTCACTGCGAATAAAGGAAATAAAGGCTTTGCATCGTTAGCCGAACATACCGACAGATATAAAATAAACCAAAGACGGTGAAGAAACCCGCCGAAAACAAAAAACGGGAACTTAACTATGATCACATCAATTGCATGGAAAAACATCTGGCGCAACCGGGTACGTTCCGGAGTCATTATCAGTGCCATTACCATAGGGATGTTTGCCGGTGTGTTTACCTCTACCTTCTACAAAGGGTGGATCAACCAGCGTCTCGAAGCAGGTGTCGAAACCGAAGTATCACACATACAGATACACAATCCGGATTTTAACGAAAATTTTGATTTAAAAAGCGACATCCCGAATGCTCCGGACATAGCCGGTCAAATTTCACGGCTGGATATTGTCGATGGCGTTAGTTCGCGGATGGTGGTTCAGTCCATGATTTCATCTTCAGAAACAGGAACCGGTGTGAAAATGCTGGGCATCGACCCCGATAAAGAAAAGACCGTAACGAATCTGTACACAAAAATACCTGAAGGACAATATTTTGAAGGAGTGAAACGTAACCCGATTCTGATTGGCAAAAAACTGGCTGAAAAACTAAGAGTTAAACTTCATTCCAAACTGGTAGTTACGCTTCAGGATTCGGAAGGACACCTCACCAGTGAGGCGTTCCGAATCTGCGGAATCTACGATGCCGGCAACGGCATGTTCGAGGAAATGAATGTTTTTGTAATAAAAACAGATCTTGCCCGGGTTGTTCAGTTGGATGAAAGTACAACACACGAAATGGTCATTCATCTGAAAGATCACGATGAGCTAAACCCAAACACTGATCTTCTGGCAGAAAAGTACCCCGGACTTTTGGTTCAGAATTGGAAACAACTGACTCCGGAATTGGGCATACTCAACGAATACGGCAACATTTACATCTATTTTTTTATCGGTATTATTCTGTTGTCCCTTGGATTTGGCATCGTCAACACCATGCTGATGGCCGTTATGGAACGGGTAAAGGAAATTGGCATGCTGATGGCGGTTGGCATGAGCAAGTTTCGCGTATTCCGGATGCTGATGCTCGAAACCGTACTGCTGACACTTACCGGCGGACTTCTGGGAATATTGCTCGGCCTGGCTGTTACAGCAGCAACCATGAAATCGGGAATCGATCTTTCGTTTTACGCTCAGGGACTCGAAGATATGGGTTACAGCTCACTGGTCTTTCCGGTCATCGAGTTCAAAATGGTATGGGTTATTATTGCGCTGGTGCTTATTACGGGCATCCTGGCATCTGTTTATCCGGCCCGGAAAGCGCTAAAATACAGACCTTCAGAAGCAATCAGGATTGACATGTAAGAAGAATTATAACCTGTAATATCTTAAAGATTCAAGAATATGAACGTTATTGAAGTACATCAGCTCGAAAAAATATACAACGATTCGGAAGTGAAGGTATACGCCCTGAACGGCGTTGACCTGAACATTGAAGAAGGTGAATTTACGGCTATCGTTGGTCCGTCCGGTTCAGGAAAGACAACTTTCCTCAACATGATTGGCGGTTTGGATCAGCCCACTTCGGGCAGAATAACAATTGGCGGAACCGACATCAGCAGATTATCGTCATCGCAACTGATCGACTTCCGGCTGTACAACATCGGATTTGTATTTCAGGCCTATAACCTGATTCCGGTGCTGACTGCCAAAGAAAATGTGGAATTCATCATGCAGCTGCAAAACCAGGATAAGGAAGAACGCGAAAGCCGCACCATGGCGCTGCTCAAAGCCGTTGGACTGGAAGGCCGGGAGAACAGCCGCCCCAATAAACTTTCGGGAGGGCAGCAGCAGCGAGTGGCAGTTGCGCGGGCACTGGCCTCAAAGCCCAGATTTGTTCTGGCCGATGAACCGACCGCTAACCTCGACAGCAAATCGACTGAAAACCTGTTGGAAATCATGGACGAACTCAATAGAAAAGAGAATATCACGTTTATTTTCAGTACGCACGATCAACGGGTAGTGAATAAAGCCCGGCGGGTGATTACGCTGGAGGACGGAAAAATCCTCAGCGATGTGAGAAAATAGTTTCAGTTAAACAAATACACGCTGATTTCAATGCTAAATATATCCATCCTGCTTGTCGCAGCCATCTTCTGGTTGGGTTCTCCGGAAAAACAGACCGAAGAAAAAAACTGGCCCGAAGAACTGAATACCGCCAAAGATGCCGCCTACCTGACTCCTCTGGAACAACAAGTTATCTGCGAACTCAACAAAGTGCGCAGCAATCCCGGGAAATACGCCGAAGAATATCTGGAAGAACTCCGGACAGCTTTCGACGGCAAATTATTTAACTAT
>JAEUSS010000120.1 GCA_016788685.1 Prolixibacteraceae bacterium
TACCTGTTCCGGAACAACCGGCCGACTGATGCGCCAGGCAAGAATAAAAGCTCTGTCGGGACAGAAATAGACAAAAGCCAACTCATAATAAAAAACTTAACAACTCATTTTTTATGCAACAGTTAAAACAAACCCTTCACGATTCACCAATTGCCAGATGGATCGCATTATTTCTCATTTCTGCAACCATGTTTTTCGCCTACTTCTTTGTAGATGTGGTAGCACCGTTACAAAAAATGATGCTGACAAACTTTAATTGGTCTCCGGAAATCTTTGGCTATTTAGGCGGATCTGAATTCGTTTTAAACGTATTTGTCGGTTTTCTGATTCTTTCAGGAATCATTCTCGACAAAATGGGAATCCGCTTCACGATGATGTTAGCTACCATAACCATGGTTGCCGGAGCCGCCATCAAATTTTCGGCTCTTAAATACATCGATCATGCTTCGGTAACTTCAGTGTTTGGATGGGAATTGCCAACCACCGCACTGGTTGCTTATTGCGGATTTGCTTGTTTTGGAGTTGGAGTTGAAATGGCCGGAATTACTGTTTCGAAAACCATTGTCAAGTGGTTTAAAGGAAAAGAAATGGCTTTGGCAATGGGACTCGAAATGGCTGTTGCCCGCCTGGGTGTGTTCGCAGTTTTCCGTTTATCGCCGATTTTCGCCAATGCAGCATCAGAAAATCCCGCAGACTGGGATGCTCCGAATTCAGTTTTTATGGGGCTGGCATTCTTGTGCATCGGACTGCTAAGTTCATTGATTTATGTATTTATGGACGCAAAACTCGACAAACAACTTGGCGATGCTGCTAAAATGGCTCCAGAAGACGAATTCAGGATCAGTGACCTCGGGAGAATTTTTACAAATCCAGGGTTCATCGCTATTGCTGCACTTTGCGTTCTCTTTTATTCGGCCATTTTCCCTTTTCAGAAATTTGCAACCGACATGCTTTCTTCAAAGCTGAACGTACCTATCACCGAAGCCGCAAACTTATTCTCCTTCTTCCCGATCGGGGCCATGGTTTTAACTCCGTTTATCGGTTTATTCCTTGACCTGAAAGGGAAAGGTGCCTCAATGATGCTTTACGGTGCCATACTGCTTGTTGTTTCTCACCTGATCTTCGCATTGGTCCCGAACGAAAGTTTCTCATACATCCTTGCATTGGCTACAATTGTTATTTTAGGAACTGCCTTTTCGTTGGTTCCGGCCTCCATGTGGCCATCATTGCCCAAAATTGTTGAAGACCGCTACTTAGGAACAGCTTACGGCTGTATCTTTTGGATTCAGAATATCGGATTGATGCTGGTTCCGGGTTTAATTGGCTGGTCGATTACTGCCGCAAACCCCGGAGTAGCCGAACAAATTGCCGCCAAGGTTGAAGGAGCTGCTTATAACTATATGGTTCCTGAACTTATCTTCGCGGGATTTGGCGTCATCGCAATCATACTCGCACTCTTCCTGCGCCGGGTAGATAAAAAACATGGCTTTGGATTGGAGTTGCCCAATAAAAAATAATTATTCTATCGGGATTTCCCTGCCTGTCAAATGTTTCGGAATCCGGGCCGGATTCGCCAACTGACAAAAGCTGACACCCGCAGGATTTTTATTTCCTGAAAACCAAAAAGACCTGCATCCGATCTCACGGATGCAGGTCTTTTTATTGTTCCGTTTGACGAACAAACTTCCTGTATGAATTGTACCTTTAGGAGCTGAT
>JAEUSS010000127.1 GCA_016788685.1 Prolixibacteraceae bacterium
AGCTTACAATAAGTTATAAAACATTCAATTCGTGTGCCTCAAAATTCGAATAAAAAAATGATGCGGCAACCCTGATTTTGCTTAATTTTTAAATTTTTAAAAAATTCAGTGTTTCCACACCGTAATTTGATGAATGTGTAATTAAAACTTAGCTCCCGGTCTGTCTGGTTGGTGCAGAAACATCAATCAACCGGTTATTTTCAAAAACGGGTACTGCGGTGGTCTGGTCGGCAGTCAGGCAATACTCGATGCAGTCATCGAGCCCTTTAGATGCCAGCCTGCTTTTTTGCGCGGCCTTCTGTATGTATCCGTTCAGATTATTTTTGGCAAGGCTCCACAAATCGATTGAAGCCGTTGCAGCATCGCAGATGGTCTCAAATTTTCCTGAATCCATGAGCCGTTCAGCCAGTGCGCCTGCAAAGACAGTATCTTCAAGGCTGAAACGGTCTTTCCACGAAGCGCAGAAAATGAGTACCGGTGAGTTTTGCTGAATGAGCCAACCGGCCAGGGATGAAAAGTTCAGGAATGAACCGATTACTACAGCTTTGGAATGGCTGGCCATGTGAATGCAGCGGGTTCCGTTGGTGGTGGAATAAACAATCTCTTTTCCGGCAACAATTTCAGGAGTAAAGTTAAAGGGCGAATTCCCGAAGTCTGCAAAGTCAAGTACATAGCCATCACGTTCGGACGCGACCAGGTAACCTTGCTGTTTCATCGCTTTGGCTTCTTCGGCTGTGGCAACCGGAATGATGCTCTTGACTCCGTTGTGTATAGCCGCACAGATGGAGGATGTGGCCCGCAAGATGTCGACAATAACTACCAGATTATCGTCGTTGGCGTGTTTACTGTAAATGGCGGGGGATAAACAAACTTCAAGCCGATATTTAGGATTTTCCATTTTCAGATCAAAGTCACAAAGATAAAGAAAGAAGCCGACCGTGCCCCATCTGCAGAACCAGAAAACAGTATTTAAACTAAAAGTAAAATAGCGGAAGAATGAAAAAGTTCAGTAGCAGGCGGCGGAAAAGAATGCTGCTAAAACAAGTATCGGGTAACAGGAGCACTGGCGCCGTTACCCGATACGTTTATTTTTTGACAGGATACAGTCTTATTACTGATTGATAAACGGAGTTTTTACAATTTTCGCTTTCAGCAGTTTGTTGCGCACATTTACATATACTTCAGTACCGATGGCGGAGTACGCTTTGTTGACGTAGCCCATCCCGATGCCTTTATTTAAAACAGGCGACATGGTTCCTGAAGTAACCCGCCCGATGACAATGCCGTCTTTATCGGTCAGTTCGTAGTCGTGGCGCGGTATTCCGCGATCGATCATTTCGAAGCCCCGGAGTTTGCGTTCTACGCCTTCCTGCTTTTGCATCAGCAGAATTTCTTTGTCAATAAAATGATGTCCGTTAAATTTGGTTATCCAGCCCAGGCCGGCCTCGATGGGTGAGGTGGTGTCATCGATGTCGTTCCCGTACAGGCAGAATCCCATTTCGAGGCGCAAGGTGTCGCGGGCAGCCAGCCCGATTGGTTTAATGCCGAATTCGGCACCGGCATCAAAAATGGCTTTCCACAGTTGTCCGGCAACTTCATTCCTGAAGTAAAGTTCAAAACCTCCGGAACCGGTATAGCCTGTTGCCGAGATGATAACATCATCAACGCCACCGATGGCTCCGGTTACAAACGTATAATATTTGATTTCCGACAGATCGATCTGGGTCAGTTTCTGGAGTGTAGCTTCAGCTTTTGGCCCCTGGATGGCCAGTTGGCTGATGGCCGGAGAAGCGTTCTCGAGAATGGCGCCATTCGTATTTTGCGATACGATCCAGTTCCAGTCTTTGTCGATGTTGGCTGCGTTCACTACAAGCAGGTATTTTTCGGGCTCGTAATAATACACCAGCAAGTCGTCAACAATTCCGCCTTTCCCGTTCGGGAAACAGGAGTACTGAGCCTGCCCGATGGTTAGTTTGGATACATCGTTTGTCGTGACACGCTGGATCAGTTCAAGGGCGTTGGGGCCTTTTACCCAAAATTCGCCCATGTGCGACACATCGAATACGCCCACGGCTTCGCGGACGGTCATGTGTTCGTCTTTGATTCCGGAGTACTCAATAGGCATCTCAAATCCGGCAAATTCTACCATTTTGGCGCCTAGCTGCTTGTGTATCTGATTGAAGGCTGTGGTTTGCATAGTTTTATTTTCAGTTTTATCCGACAAAATTAGCTTATTACCCATGCTCAAAGCATGAATTATATCATTTGACAAAGATATTAGTTTTTCATCCACCTCCTGAGGGTTTTTTGTCTTCGGTCCGGGGCCGGAATTAAGAAATATTTGCAATGGTTTAGAATGATTATTTTACGTATAATTGCAGGTTTTCAAATCCACCGAAGAACCATGACACCAATACGCGTAACCAGCCTGGACTACCTGAAGGAGATTACAGGAGGCGAGTCCGAAATAATGAAAGAATTTATTCTGATGTTTTTTGAACAATTGCCTGAGTTCAGAGATGGGATGACCGAATTCCTGGCTCAAAAAAGATGGAAGGAACTGGGCGAATTGGCGCACAAAGCGAAATCATCGGTAATGACCTTCGGGATGAATGACCTGGGACACCAGTTGAAAGAGCTGCAACTGAAAACTCAGAGGCTGGAAGAGGTTGAAAGCTACCCGGAATATGTCGACAGATTTATTGGTCTGATTGCCCAGGCAGAAGCCGAACTTCAGGGTGATATGGATAAATTATAGGGTTTATTTCTGCAATGTTTTACTCCGAATAATCCGGTTCAGGGTTAACTTCAAGACTGTACTTTCATTTGAAAAAGTACAGTCTTGAGATTAATGATACTTAAGCATAAGTCGCATCCATGTTACTGGTCAGCGGGTGCTCCGGCTTCGTTTTCGGACTGTAGTCCCCAATACAAATCCGGCACTGATAATCACCAGGTTTTTGATGATGTATTGCCCTTCGAGAGTCGGTGCATAAGGAATCTTTGTAAAAACTTCGGACGGGAAAAGAAAAACCGGAGTCATCGTACCTATCATTTGAAGGAAGAGCAGCAGGAGAGTGGTCCGCATGTATACTCCTGAAAGCAGGCCAATACCAATAACAACTTCCCAGGCAGCGAGAAGGTTAATGGATAGGTTTCCGGGAATCAGCCCGAAGCTTAACAAGTCGATGGTGCGGATGGCCAGGTCTTGAGCGGGACTAAGCCCGGGAATAAATTTTAAAATTCCGAACCAGAAAAATACAATTCCGATACTTAGCCTCAGCAACAATAGTCCGTATTTCGCCATCCATTGAGTGATGTTCTTATCGGCGCGGTTAAAAAAATCTTGAGATTTATTCATGAGCTATAACAAGGGTTAAATTTGAAGAGATAACCCGGTGCGGTGATGTTTTGTTCAAAATGAAATTCGGGCAACAGAGCGCTAGATTACCCGGATAGACTAAGCTGTGAAAGGTTTGGCGATGATAGTCAGAGGCTTCGGACGGAGTCTTGATGCCTGCAGTTTGTATAAATAATGGATAGCTGAAGGTGCTCTATCTTTCTCCGGAGGTTTTTTGTTACGGTTAGCTACGTGTGAGTCTTGATTCGGGCATTCAGCTTTTTCCAGTGGTTGACCAGGAAAAAGACGACAATGATTGCAGAACAGAAATCGGAGATGGGTATAGAAAACCATATTCCCTGAAGTCCCCAAAATTCAGGGAGAATAAAAAGAAGCGGAATCAGAATAATAACCTGACGCAGCAAGGTGAGCAAAACGGCAATCCGGGCTTCGCCCATCGACTGGAAGAAATTACCGGTAACTACCTGAAATCCGACAAAGGGTAGTGCCAGCAGTCCGATTTGTAATCCTTCGGTGCCAAAAAGCAAGAGTTCCTCGTCTGTAGCATTAAAGAGTTCTACAATTTTTCCGGGAAAAGATTCAACCAGAACAAAAGCAAATACAGCAATTACGGAGGACGAAATTATGGCAATTCTCAGGGTTTCTTTTACCCTGCCAAAGGACCGGGCACCATAGTTAAAGCTGATGATGGGCTGAGAGGCCATGTTGATGGCCACAATGGCCATGACTATCAGCGTCAGCACGCTGTTGACGATTCCCATCGCCCCAACGGCCAGGTCGCCTCCAAAAGCAATCAGTTTGGCATTAAGCAGGCCCTGAACGATACTGTTGGCAATCTGCATGAAAAAAGGAGCCATGCCAATGGCCAGAATCTCAAACAGGATATGGCGGTTCAGGCGGATGTTTCTGACTTTTAGTTTTACTACTGATTTTGAACTTCGGAAATGCAGTAAAACCCAGGCGGACAACACGACCATTGAAATTACAGTAGCATAGGCTGCTCCTTTGACTCCCAGGTTGAGGCCCCAAATAAATACCGGGTTGAGGATGATGTTGGTTCCGGCACTGATGAGCATGGAAATCATGGCAATCCGGGCGTTGCCTTCGGCCCGGATAATGTTGTTAAGCGAGAATCCAACTACCTGAAATACTGTCCCGGCCAGGATAATATTCAGGTAATCGTTGGCATACTTAATCGTCTCGGGCGTTGCGCCAAACGAACGCAGCA
The DNA here is from genome assembly GCA_016788685.1 of Prolixibacteraceae bacterium. Lineage (GTDB taxonomy): Bacteria > Bacteroidota > Bacteroidia > Bacteroidales > Prolixibacteraceae > Aquipluma. Next base: position 4,590 of record JAEUSS010000127.1, read on the forward strand.
TGGGGTCTTTGATGGAGAACCCGATGAGGGTGATCAGTACCGAAACCAATAACATCAGCAGAAAACTGCTGCCAAGTACCTGCTCGGCCTTGTTCATGTCGTGCTTCCCCATGTTAATTGAAACCAGTACCCCGGCTCCGATCCCGATCAGCATACCGAACCCCATCACAATCAGCATAACCGGGAATGTGGCCGACACACCGCTTAAGGCCATTGAACCAACACCGTGCCCAATAAAAACCCGGTCGACAATGTTGTATAACGCATTTACAAATACCCCGATAAATGCGGGAATAAAAAACTTGAGCATCAGGCGGGGAACACTAAGCTCTGCAAGTTCTTTTGTTTTGGTGTTCATTGTCAGTCAATAGTTAATAATGTTGCAAATATACAACTGTGGCTGCTCTTCGTTGTTTAAACTTTGGTTAAGTGAAGTCAGGCGGTGATTCCGGACCTTAATGATTCCTTAAACAACCAGGCCAATTAAAAGTCTGATCCTATTGTCAAATTATTAAATTTGCATAACAATTAAACAGAAAATCAGATGACAAACGACCATAAGAATATTCTGAAGGGATTGGAATCGGCGGATTCAATCAAAGTAATCGAGACACTGGAAGAATTGCGGGCCTCGGGAAAAGTTTCCGATATCCCCGTGCTGATTGAGCTGCTGCACCTGAGTCAGAATCCTGAAATTAAAGCCAAAATCTCCGGACTGTTTGCTACCTTGAAGGAAAGTGATGCTGTCCCGTTAATTATCGATGCCATTCAAAATCAAAAATACGCCCCTGAATTAAAAGAACTGGTTTCCTCTTGCTGGGAAAACGGCCTGGATTACAGCAATTATCTTTCGCTTTTTGTTGGTTTGCTGATTGAAAACGATTTTCTGGTTGCTTTTGAGGCGTATACCGTAATTGTGAACATGACGGCAAAGATTGATCAGGAAAAAATAGACATTGAAATCGATCGCCTCGAAGCGGCTATGCGAACCACTACCGATCAGAAGAAAGAACTGATGCTTGATGTGGTCGACTTTTTGCCTTCGATAGGATTCTGAACCTGAGGAGGAGTGTGCCGGATGGGCCGGAAGAAACTGACCAGTCTGGTTTTTTGTCCAGACTGGTCAGTTTTTTTTACACTTTCCCGGAGAAATACTTCATGAACTGAGACCGTTCGTAAAGCATCGGATCGGGAATGTTCTTGTATGACAAACGTCCGCGGAAGTCGTCAATCTTTTTGAAATTCCACTTGGCCATAAATGTCTGCAGGTCTTTTACCATTCCGGCGATAACCTGCGCTCCGTTGATGTAAACGGTTGAGCAAACCTGGGTTGCCTGTGCTCCTGCTAAAAGCTGTTTGATTACGGCTTCTCCGTCGTGAATCCCGGTGGCAGCGGCAATCTCAATTTTCGGCAGTTGTGATGAAATCAGCCCGATCCAGCGCAATGAACGCCGTATGTCGGCAGGTGAACTAAATATTTCGGATGCGGTCATCTGTAGTTTGTCCAGGTTGATGTCGGGTTCGTAAAACCGGTTAAAAAGCACGAGAGCATCGGCACCATTGGCTACCAGCTTGTCTGACATTGCCAGAAGATTGGTGTAGTAGAACCCGATTTTTACAGAAACCGGGATTTTTACATTCTTTTTTACTTCCGAAACGATCTTCAGATAGAGTTGCTCAATTTCTTCGGCTGTTTTTTTGCGGTCGGTCGGAACAAAAAACAGATTGAGTTCGAGGGCGTCGGCACCGGCATTTTCAAAATCCTTTGCAAAAACAGTCCATTCAGAGGCCGACATGCAGTTGATGCTGGCAATGATCGGGATTTCAGTTTCTTTTTTCGCCTCGCTCAGCAAATTCAGGTGATGCGTAATCGAGTTATTCCGGGTGTAGTTCCAGATGTAGTCTTCAGCTTCGGGGTACTGATTCTGAGGGTCACGGTTAATCAGGTGACTCACCTCGTTGTTGATCTGTTCCTCAAAAATGGATTTCAGAACTACAGCTCCGGCACCGGCATTTTCGAGGTCTTTAATTTTCTCAACGGAGTTGGTCAGGCCCGAACTGGCCACGATGATGGGATTTTTCAGTTTTAACCCCATGTATTTGGTTTCTAAATTTGGCATATCGTTAGATTTTAATGTTAAATCAGATAACAAATATTGTTTGTTTAGGTTGAAGGCAGATAATTCCGCTCTCCGAAAATGGTGCTTCCAATCCTCACCATTGTACTTCCTTCAGCAACGGCAATCAGGTAATCGCCTGACATGCCCATTGATATTTCCTTAAAGTCGGCATTTTCAGGGAAAAAATCCGTTTTCAGTCTGTCAAAATAATTCTTCAGGCAGGCAAACTCTTTCCTGATCTGGTTTTCATCATCCGTAAAAGTAGCCATTCCCATCACTCCTGAAATTTTTACGTGCGTTAATTGGGCGAATTCGGCCGAATGCAGCATGTCAGTCACTTCTGGCATTGAAAATCCAAATTTAGAGTCTTCCTCGGCAATGTGAAACTGGAGCAGGCAGGGGATGATTCTTTTGCATTTTTTTGCTTCTTTGTCGATGGTTTTCAGTAGTTTAAAAGAATCAACACCGTGGATCAGCCGTACAAACGGAACGATGTATTTCACTTTATTGGTTTGCATATGCCCGATAAAATGCCATTCAATGTCCTTCGGAAGTTCTTCATATTTCCAGACCAGTTCCTGAACCTTGTTCTCGCCGAAAGCCCTTTGCCCGTGACGGTATGCTTCCATCAAAAGTTCTGCCGGTTTGGTTTTCGAGACAGCTACAAGCTGCACGTGGTCAGGTAATCCTGCTTTAATTTGTGCTATGTTTTCAGCAACGCTCATGTTAAAAATTTAATGAATCACGGGTTGTTTGGGGTGCAATTTACAGTTTTCCCGAACAAAAACCGAAATTAACCATCCCATTTTCGGGGATTCGGGGCTCTGCCTGCTTTCGTTGTTTTCTTTATCTTTGGAGCCTGCATGAACGAGATTCAGAAACATACTGTCAACCGGATGAACGAACTTGGAGCCTCAGGCCAGCCGTTCGTTTTTGTTATCGATTTTGATTTCAGCAATCCGCTGATTTTCGAGCCCGGAGATTCGTCACTTTTAATGTGGAAAACTCCGGATTCGGGCAATTATTCAGCTGTCGATATCCCCGGAAGACAAGTGCAGTGGAACATTGATCCGGTTGATTTCGGGCAATACCAGAAGGCGTTTTGTACCGTCCAGCATCATATTCATGCCGGAGATACGTATTTATTGAATCTGACCATGCCTACCCGGGTGAAAACCAACCTGACTTCGGAAGAAATTTTTCACCGCAGCGACGCACCATACAAAATCTGGCTCAAAAATCAGTTTGTATGTTTTTCTCCTGAAATATTTGTGCGGATCAACGATGGCATCATTTCTTCTTTCCCGATGAAGGGGACGATTTCGG
>JAEUSS010000135.1 GCA_016788685.1 Prolixibacteraceae bacterium
ACATCCGGCTGAAATGCCAGCAAATCCTGCTCACAGAACCTGAAGTTTTTCTGAATAGTCCGGAAATTCATGATAACCGGAACAATGCCCATAAAAGCCATGTCACGGTAATGTTTCAGCACCGTCATGCCGGCATTCTCCATCAAATCGCCGCCAAAGCCGCGAAACTGAGCCTGCGGATCGAGCAGACTGATTTCTTTGATCAGGTTGGAGGCGTGTAAATCGCCCGAAGCTTCGCCGGCCAAAACATAGTATTTCATGTAGTATCAAATTACGGGTTACGGGTTACGGATTACGGGCTTGGTTACCCGGCAACTCGTAACCAGCAATATTATATTCAAATCAGTTTGGCAAACAATACCGCAAAAGCGTATATAAATGTGGCCATAATAACACCACGGGCCGCCATATCGTATTTCATCCGGTAGAACAAAAAAAACAGAGCCAGGTTGGGAAACACGCAAAGGCTCAGCAGCTTCAGGAATATTTTCATCGTCCAGACATTCTTCAGGTAAACCATGAATTCCATCTCGCTGTACTTCACCAGGTAAATGAGCAGAAAGATGATTAGCGGGGCGATGATTCCAGGCAACCAGCCAGTCAGGATACGGTCGTAACGGTTTCGTTTGCGCATCGGGTTGTTTTAAAATCTCCAGTTTTTCATGCTTTCGAAAGTCTGATAACAGGTCATGTCTGCATTAACCGGAACCACCGACACATATCCATTTTCGAGGGCTGTCATATCGGTATCAAGCACATCTTCCTCAAAGTTTTTAAAGTAGCCGGCCATCCAGTAATAGTCGCGTTTATGCGGATCTGTGCGCTTGTCGTATTCTTCCACCCATTTGCCCGAAGTTTGGCGACACACTTTGGTGCCTTTGATGTCTCCCTTCGGAATGTTTACATTCAGGCATACAAAAGGAGGCAGCCCGTTTTCGGCCACCTGCTGAAATACCCTGGCAACATATATCTTTGCTCTGGAGAAGTCGGCTTCCGGGTCATAATCGTTCAGCGAAAACCCGATGGACGGAATACCGTGGATGCAACCTTCCAACGCGCCGCCCATAGTACCCGAATATACAACACTGATGGAGGTATTGGAGCCGTGATTAATGCCCGAGACCACAAAATCGGGGTAACGATCGAGCAACTGGTTAAACGCCAGCTTTACACAGTCAACCGGAGTACCGGTACATTTGTAAACCTGATAACCTTCCTCATCAATTATTTTGGTAACCCGAATGGGATGATCGACTGTTATTGCGTTAGACATTCCCGACCGATGACTGTCGGGGGCAACAACAACCACATCACCAAACAGGCGCATCACCTCGGTGAGTTCCTTTATTCCCTTGGCGGTAACACCATCATCGTTGGTGATTAAAATCAATGGACGCTCGCTCATATCATATTTTTTGAATGCTCACAAAGATAAATGAATGTAACGGACAAAATCCCCTTACGCCTACATTTCAGCAAAAATTTGAGAATGTCCGTACAAACGACACCCGGCTACGTATCGCGCCGGAATTCCAGACCACGAGAGTGAGCGCCCCGCAGCCCAAGCGGGTCGGGTTTAATTTCTTAGCGACACCAGAATCTCGTCGCCGGTGTTCCATTTGCGCGAAATCTGGCAGTACTCTCCCGGGCGGGCCACATATTTCACATTGCCGTGAGTAACTGTTGGATTTACTGCTGAAGAAGGTATACGAATGAAAACATCGAGGTAGCGTTTGTCTGTGCTCTCGCATTTCAGAAGAATGGTATTGGTTGCCGGATAGCTGGTTTCCTGAATCAGCTTTACAGTGCCACCGGTGGTGTGCGCGTGAGTCAGACTCGAAGAGCCGGGCAGGTTGATAAAAATCTGGTCGTCGATGTGCGTATAAATTACCGACTTTAACTGCGCCCCGGTCAGCACCGGCATTGAAGAGCTGTATAACAAGTCCTCAACCGCGTCGGCAAACCTGACTTCGCCCGACAGTTTCAGCAGCCCGATATTCAGTTGCGCCCAGGCCTGCAAATCTGTTGCAGTACTGTCGCCCGCCGACAGCGGCGTGCGGCCAGTTGCGATGGCATTGCTCCTGAAATCTTCCCAACCAGTCAGAAATGCCTGCCAGTTGCCGGGATTTTGGTTTTCGCGAAGCGTTGCTGCCTCCTGAATCAACCGAGCCAGTTTCGCGCTCCCTGCAGCGAATGTCTGAGTTTGGGCAGCCGAGTCGGCCAGTAGCCTTTCGGCGAGCAGAGTATCGACAACAACCTGTTTTTCAGGAAAAGACTGCAAATTCACAACAGTCAGACGGGCCTCATCTGTTCCGCACGACGAGGCTAAGGCAGCAAAAACAAAGATCAGTATCTGTTTGGTAAACTTCATTTCATTCGTTATTATTTATTTCTCCTGAAACATTTTTATCGTTAACAGGTTCAAATATGTGCATCAAATAGCTTATATTTGTCGCATTCAAAAAAGACCGAAATTATGAAAATTACTTCTCCGTCGGCGGTCTGTTATTCCGCAATCTGCTAATTCCTGAACTTCAGGAATCAGATTCATCGTTTTTTCCAAACTATTTTTTTTAACACATAAATCTATTTTTATCATGTCTGATAAAAACACTATGTCATTTTTTTCCAGACTTAAAACTATTCAATGGCGGGAAGTATGGACAGACATCAAAGAGGCCATTGCCGGCAGCGACCGGGATTTCACCAGCGACAGCATCGGGAAAGCCTTGTTCATCCTTTCGGTGCCCATGGTGATTGAAATGATCATGGAATCGGTATTTGCCATCGTTGACATCTTCTTCGTCGCTCAACTAGGTGCCGATGCCGTGGCAACCGTAGGAATAACAGAATCGAGCATGACCATCGTATATGCCATCGGAATGGGACTGAGCACCGCCACAACCGCTTTGGTGGCCCGAAGAATCGGAGAGAAAAAAAAACGAAAAAGCCGGGATTGCCGCGTTTCAGGCTATTGTTTCAGGGCTCGTCATTTCGTTACTCATTTCAATTCCGGGTATTATTTATGCCAAAGAGTTCCTGATCCTGATGGGCGCTTCCGAAGAAATGGCCGAAGCCGGCTATCTTTATCCGGCAGTGATGTTTGGCGGAAACGCCGTCATCATGCTCCTTTTCATCATCAACGCCGTTTTCCGGAGTTCGGGCGATGCTGCAGTTTCGATGCGCGTTTTACTGCTTGGGAACTTGTTGAACATCATACTTGATCCCCTGCTTATCTTTGGCATCGGGCCATTCCCCGAACTCGGGCTGATGGGCGCCGCCATTGCCACCACCATCGGGCGCGGACTGGCCGTATGCTACCAGTTCTACCTGCTGTTTAAAGGGCACAAACGCATCCGGCTCGAACTTCGCCATCTCCAGATCAAACTCAAGGTGATGGGTCAATTATTCAAACTCTCGGCCGGAGGAATTTTGCAGTATATTATCGCCACCTCAAGCTGGATAGCCCTTTACCGGATCATTGCCGAGCTGGGTTCTGAAGCAATGGCCGGGTATACCATTGCCATCCGCATCGTGGTTTTTGTATTGCTGCCTTCGTGGGGGCTCAGCAATGCTGCATCAACGCTGGTTGGACAGAATCTGGGCGCAAAAAAACCCGAACGGGCAGAACGTACAGTCTGGATTACAGCCATTGCCAACATGATCTTGCTGGGCTTAATAGGTTTGGTTCTCGTCATCGCTCCCGAACCTTTCATCCGGCTGTTTATCGACACCCCAAGCGTTGTTGAAAACGGCGCCCGGGCTCTCCGCATCATCAGCTGCGGCTTTGTATTTTATGCCCTCGGGATGGTGCTGACCCAAGGCTTTAACGGAAGCGGCGACACGGCAACGCCCATGCGCATCAATCTGTTCTGTTTTTGGCTGTTCGAAATTCCGCTGGCATATTTACTCGCAATTGTTCTTGATATGCAAATTCACGGAATCGGCATCGCTATCGTTGCTGCCGAATCGGCGCTTACATTAATGGCCTGGCACTTCTTCCGGAAGGGTAAATGGAAACAGATGAACGTATAAAACCGCCGGGGAAGAATCAGGAATCCCTTCCCCGGCAAGTATTTTAACACCTGAAAATTCAGGCACGGGAAAACGTACACAAAAAACTTCAGGCTGAAAAACAGATGACGGTTTACGCCGGCATGAGCAGGTAAAGGCGATTGAATCGGGTATAATATCGTATATTTATGCTGAATTTAAAATCCGATTCGATGAGTACCCTTGGAAATTTAATCTGGCTGGTTTTCGGCGGCTTCCTGGTCTTTCTGGAATATATGGTCGCAGGCTTTTTATTGTGTCTGACCATCATCGGCATACCGTTCGGGCTTCAGGCCTTTAAGCTGGCCATCCTCGCGCTGTGGCCATTCGGTAAAACGATCGGTTATTCGGCATCGGCGCCGGGATGCCTGTCGACCATTATGAATCTGATCTGGCTGTTGATCGGGGGAATCTGGATCGCGCTGACCCATTTTGTGTTCGGCATCCTGCTGGGTATCACCATCGTTGGTATTCCCTGGGCCAAACAACACTTCAAACTGGTGTCGCTGGCCCTGACTCCGTTCGGACGCGAAATCAGGGACAACTAACATCTGTATTCCGGCCACTGCTTTATACACCCGGCTGCGCCAGCCCCTGAAACGGGCCGGCGGCAGGCAGTATACAGTGCCGAAAGGCAGCTTACTCGTCGTGAGTATGCAGTCCGCATTCTTTTTTCGAGTTATTCTCCCACCACCATCTTCCGGCGCGGAAATCTTCACCGGGCTGAATGGCGCGTGTGCAAGGCGCGCAGCCGATGCTGACGAAACCACGGTCGTGCAAAACGTTGTACGGAACATTGTTTTCGCGCACATACTTCTGGCAATCTTCGAGCGACCAATGCAGCAACGGATTACATTTGATAAGTTTAAATCCGGCATCCCAGACGAAGAAATCCAGGTCGTGCCGGTTCTCCGACTGCGAAGCGCGCAGCCCGGTAATCCAGCATTCCATCCCTTCCAGTGCACGGGTCAGAGGTTCCACCTTGCGGATATTACAGCATTGCTTCCGGTTTTCGGCCGACTGGTAAAAGCTCAGGGGGCCTTTTTCGGTAACCATCTTTTCCACCGCATCGTTTTTCGGAAAAAAAACATGAATGGTTTTTCCATACTTGTCGATGGTGCGGTTAAAAACTTTGTAGGTTTCTTCAAACAGACGTCCGGTGTCGAGCGTAACCACTTTAATGTCTATATCATTACTGAATATCAGGTCGGTGATTACCTGATCCTCAATTCCGAGGCTGGTTGTAAAAACCACTTTCCCGGGAAACTGTTTCGCCACCCGTCCGAGCATGCCTGCCAGGTTGGCGGCGGCGGCCTGTTTATTTAAATCTGCAACCAAATTCTGATCAACCATAGCGATTTGTTTTTTATTCTCAATCCGTTTATCTTGCCGGCAAATATTCAAAAGAAAACTCAGAAAACCATCGAAAAGACTTCCGAAATATTGCCAGTTGCCTTCACCGGGCGAATAAAAAGCCAGTTTCCGGCCGAATATAACGAGTTCATTCAAGCCATCGACCAGGTTCCGGCTATCAGTTTGCGCACCAATCCGCGCAAGTTCCATCTCCCCGTCACGTCGGCAAAGGTTCCGTGGAGTGCCAGTGGTATTTTCCTGAATGAACGACCGGCTTTTACGCTCGATCCGCTGCTTCACTCCGGAGCTTACTACGTGCAGGAAGCCAGCTCGATGTTTGTGGAACAGGCTTTCTGCCAGACAGAACACTCCGGAAACCGAATTGTTCTGGACCTGTGCGCCGCTCCCGGCGGTAAGTCAACCCATCTGCTGAGCCTGCTCACCGAAACTGACTTGCTAGTTTCCAACGAAGTAATCCGTTCTCGCGTTTCCGTTTTGGACGAGAATATCCGGAAATGGGGTCACCAGAATGTAGTCGTCTGCAACAACGACCCGTCTGACTTCGCCCGGCTCGAAGGGCTCTTTGACCTGATCCTGGTCGACGCCCCCTGTTCGGGCGAAGGTCTCTTCCGGCGCGATGCATCGGCCATCCAGCAATGGTCTGTCGACAATACCAACCTGTGCGCCACCCGCCAACGCCGCATTCTGGCCGACATCTGGCCGGCGCTAAAAGCCGGAGGCTACCTGATATACAGCACTTGTACATTCAACCCCGCCGAGAACGAGGAAAACCTGAAATGGCTGGCCGAAAATAACGACCTGGAAAGTATTCGCATCCCGCTCCTGCCCGACTGGGGCGTTCAGGAAATGGAAACCGATGGTTTATTCGGATACCGTTTCCTTCCGCATCGGGTCAAGGGCGAAGGTTTCTTTTTAACCCTCATCCGGAAAAAAGATGGTTCCGGTTCGTGCACGTTTTCGAAAAAAATAAAATCAGGCATTGAAAAAATGCCGAAACAATTTGCCGAAATCCGCAATTGGCTCACCACGCCGGGCTCGGGATTCTATGTCAAATCCGGATTTTTAATCGCCTTCCCTGAGGCTAAGGTCCCGGTGCTGAATGCGCTTGCCGATCAATTGCGGGTGATCAGCTTCGGTTTGCCGGTTGCCCAGTTCAAGAAGAACGATTTACTGCCTGAGCATACTTTTGCACTTTCCGTCGATCGCAATCCGGATATTTTTGAAGCTATTGAGCTGAATCTGCGCGATGCATTGCTCTTCCAGAAAAAAGAGGAGATCAGAATTGATTCAAACCTGAAGGGCTGGATGCTGGTTCAGTACATGGGCGTACCGCTCGGGTTCGTCAAGAATCTGGGGAACCGTGCCAACAACTATTTTCCCAAGGAATGGCGCATCCGGATGGCTTTACCCGAACTGCTGCTGCCGTGGTATCAGTTTTAGAGCAGCAAACATTCTCTTTTCCGCTGTCCTCTTAAGAATAACCGAAGAAGGCCGCATCGGGCTATCCAATATATGAAAACAGATCCGATGACTTGGAGTCATCGGATCTGTCAGAAATCAATTATTACCGGATATTTTCCAACACATCAACCAGCAGTTTCCAGAATTTGTCAACCGTCTCGATGTTGATCCGTTCATCGGGCGAGTGAGCTCCGCGAATGGTCGGCCCGAAAGACACCATGTCGAGTTCTGGATATTTTTCGAGGAACAGCCCGCATTCCAGTCCGGCATGAATGGATTTTACGACCGGTTCACTGCCGAACAATCTCGTATATGATTCGGCTGCAATCCGTGCGACTTCCGAGTCCGGATTGGGAGTCCATCCCGGATATCCGTCGGAGTGCACCACCGAAGCGCCCGCCAGTTTCATCACTGCCTCCACCATTTGCGCAGCCATATATTTACGGCTGTCAATTTCGCTGCGCTGGCTGGTCGTCAGTACCATTTGGTTATTGTCCGAAAATTTCACCGAGGCCAGATTAGTCGAAGTTTCGACCATACCAATCATCCGGCTGCTCATCTCCAACACTCCATGCGGGCAGGCCGCAATCAAATTCAGCAAACGGCTCTGAGTTGCCAGATCGATAACAAATTCGGGCAAAGCTACCGATTGATGAATCATTTTCAGTTTAGGCTCCGAGCGTTCAAATTCGAATTCCATTTCCGAAGCAAAGACATTCCACTCCACAATCAGGTTTTCTTTTTGTGCGTGCGGCACAATCACCACCGCCGATGCTTCGCGGGCAATGGCATTCCGGAGATTCCCGCCGTTGAAATCAGCAATCCTCAACTTGAATAAGTTGGATGCCGACATCAGAAACCGGTTTAATATTTTATTGGCATTCCCGCGATTTTTATTGATATCATCTCCGGAATGACCTCCCAGCAAGCCTTTAACTTCCAGTTTAACCGCAAATGAACCCGCGGGTATAGCTTCCGGAGTATAGTCCAGCGTTCCGATGGTATCAATTCCACCGGCACAACCGATGAACAATTCACCTTCGTCTTCCGAATCGAGGTTAAGCAGCACATTGCCGCTCAAAAATCCGGACTGTAAAGCAAATGCTCCCGAAAGCCCGGTTTCTTCATCGACCGTAAATAAACATTCGATGGGACCATGAGACAAATCGGTGGCGGTGAGCACGGCCATTTGCGCAGCCATACCGATGCCGTCATCGGAGCCCAGCGTAGTTCCTTCAGCTTTCACCCACCCGTCATCAATAAATGGTTTAATGGCATCGGTGTCGAAATTGTGCTGGGTTTCGTTATTTTTCTCGCAAACCATGTCGACATGCGACTGCAAGATAACCACCGGATCGTTTTCGCGACCGGCAGTGGCTGGTTTGCTGATGAGTACATTTCCGATCTCATCCTGACGAGCTTTCAATCCGTTAGCCTGGGCAAAACCGAACAAAAAGCGGATGATTTTTTCCTCTTTCTTAGAGGGGCGCGGAACCTGGCAAATGTCTTCAAAATAATTCCACAAGGGTTGTGGTGATAATTTTTTCAAATTTTTCATCGTGTTCTGAACTATAGTTTGTATGATTCTTCTGGTTCAAATGATATTGTAAGGGCAATAAAAATACGACAATAAATTGTTCTTTTTACTTCATTCTGCCATGCTGTAACATCCATTTTATCCACTTGCCTGCCAATTCTGGAAATTTCCGGATAACACCCCGTAATACCCGCGTGCCTCATTTCTTCCATTTACTGTCCGGAATTGATTTATATCTTCCCCAGAAATGATAATGTGTCAAAGAAGTTGATGCAATCAGCCTGGCGAAAAATTTATTCTTAAGAAGCAGATGCTGAACGTTATAAAACAACCACAATTGTGCAAAAAAGACAAGTGTACCCAAGAGCGTTCTGATCAGTCTTGTCTCCTCGACAAGCATACTGTCTAGCAGAATTGTAACCGTAGCGGAACTTAATACACTTGTTACCACGAGCAGGCCATGTGCGGTTTCAATTGCTTTTTGGGGGCAAGAATTCATGCACTTCATACAACTTTCGCACTTAAACGTCCAGTAAGGGTGTTGCTCTGCCGTTTTGATTGCTTTTACCGGGCATAATTTTTCACAGATTCCGCAATGATCACACCTGTCAGAAGCATAAAATGATTTCGCAAAAGCAAATCGTCCGGCAAGATAGTAAGCTAAAGATACCGGTGCTATCAACATATCCGGAACCAGGTCTCTGAAGGAAAGAAAATCAGATTTCCCTGAAAATATTTTATCGGCATGTTTCTCTACGCGGCTGTATATTTTTTCATGAATATACCTTACCGTATTCTCATTAAGCGCAGGGTGTATCGAAATCCAGTTCGAGGGCATATCGAAAGGG
>JAEUSS010000144.1 GCA_016788685.1 Prolixibacteraceae bacterium
ACCACTTTGTTGACCAAGCCCATTTCCAAAGCTTCGGCAGCCGAATACTGGCGGCACATAAACCAGATTTCGCGCGCCTTTTTCTGCCCGACAATGCTGGCCAGATAGGATGACCCCAGCCCGGCATCAAAACTTCCGACTTTGGGTCCGGTTTGTCCGAAGATGGCATTTTCAGAAGCGATACTGATGTCGCAAACCACGTGCAGCACATGTCCTCCGCCAATTGCATAACCATTCACCATGGCAATCACCGGCTTGGGCATTGAGCGGATTTGTTTCTGAACTTCCAGAATATTCAGGCGCGGAATACCGTCTTTGTCGATGTACCCTCCTTTTCCTTTTACGGTCTGGTCGCCACCGGCACAAAAAGCCTTATCGCCGGCACCGGTCAGCACCACTACATTGATGCGCTGATCTTCGCGGCAGATTTTCAGTGCATCCGAAATTTCGTTCACAGTTGTTGGCCTAAACGCGTTACGGTAGCGCTCTCGGTTGATTGTAATTTTGCCGATTCCGTCGAAATAGTCAAAGAAAATATCTTCGTATTCCCTTATCGTTTGCCATTCCCGTTTTGATGTCATGATATCTGATGTTATAAAGTTGCAGTTTTAAATTGATTGTAGCATTCCTGAAAAACGGCAGCGCTTGTTTCACCGTCAGACCACACTTCCAGGATTACCGGTCCCGAAAATCCGGGAGTGTAAATTGTATTTAATGCTTCGGTGAGTTGTTGCTGATTTTCAGCTTTCAGGTAACTGATTCCGTAAGCCGCAGCCAAACCTTCAGCTTTCAGGTTATGCCGGGCCACAAAATGCTCTTCGAGTGCCGGCGACTGGCGAGGTCCGCCAATCAGCCGGAAGATGTTTCCGCCACCATTATTCAGCACAATTATACGCAGGTTCTTCGGAAAATTCAGGTTCCACAGGGCATTCGAATCGTAAAAAAACGACAGTTCGCCCACAACAAGCGTATTTATTTTTCCGGAGAACATGGCGAATCCGCCCGCAGTAGACAAAGATCCGTCGATACCGCTCGTCCCGCGGTTACCCGGATATTCGCATCCTTGCCGGGCAGCAAACATCTGAATCAACCGCACTGACGAACTGTTTCCCAGATGCACAACCGAATTTTCAGGAACCAGCTCAGCGATAATTTTACTGGCCGTCAGGTCGCAGAAAGGCGCATCTTTCAGGAATTTATCCTGAAGCTGAAAGGCTTTCTGCTCCAGACTTTTCCACATTTCGCGGAACTTGCTTTCGCTATTTTTTATCTCCGGAACAAATGCACCCAGAAACGAAAAGACATCCGAAGAAATTACGCGGGTAAGCGAGTTGTAAGTATCGGTATGTTCGCCCGAAGCCGATATGTGCCAGTGTTCGCGGGGCTGATTGGCCCGAATAAACAGTTTCAGCCGTTTCGAAACAATCTGCTGACCAAAAGTCAAGAGAATTTCAGGCTGAAAATCTCTATTTTCTGCCGAAGGAATTGCCGCTACGGCAATGTCCGTCGCCCGGATCAGTTGTTCGCCTGAAAGGTTGGTGATGTGCTCGGCCAGAATTGCGGTGCCGCTATCCTGCGCCAGCCTTTGCACCAGCGCATTGATCTTCTCATCTTCAGGCATTTGCCCGACTATGATCATTTTTTGACCAGAAGAATTCCATCTTTCTGCCAGCTTTTTCAGCTCTCCGGAAGCCAACTGAAAATGAACTGGAGCAGACTCTATGTTTCTGAAAACAGGAAGCCGATCGTCCGAGAACCCATACAGCGGTTCGCCCATCGGGATATTGATGTGAACCGGCCCCGGACTGGCTGACCCGACTAAATTCAGTGTTTCATTGATTTGCAAATTGTTATACCTGAAATCATCGTCACGTTCAGCCTCCTGAAGACTGATGCTTTTCAGGGTGTGATTCACAAACAGGTTTTCCTGCCGCACGGTTTGCCCGTCGGCCTGATCGATCCAGCGTTGCGGACGGTCGGCCGTCAAAACGACCAGTGGAATTTTCTGGTAAAATGCTTCTGCAACAGCCGGCCCGTAATTCACTGCGGCCGTTCCGGAGGTGCATACAACAACCACCGGTTTCTTCCTGGCCAGAGCAACCCCCAAAGCCAGATATCCGGCACTTCGTTCATCCACCACATTGATGCAGTTGAATTCTTTCAGCCCGGAGAACTGGTTGATCAAAGGCGCATTGCGCGAACCCGGAGAAATGACCACATCGGTAATTCCTTTCTGCAAAAGCAGTGAAGCCAGTTGCTGGATATGTTTCTTATCGGTTATCATTTTTGTCTTCTGATCCTTCAGGATTAATTACAGACAACAAGGTTTTAGCCTTTTGGTTGGTTTCGTCCCATTCTTTTTCGGGAACTGACCGCCCGGTAATTCCACCACCGACATGAAGCACATACTCACTTTCAGTAACTTTCATGCAGCGCAGATTGACATACAGGCATACTTCCCCGTTCAGTCGCCAGGGCCCAAGGTAGCCGGTATAATAATTACGGGCATATGTTTCTTTTGCGCGGATATAGGCATCGGCCAGATCTTTCGGCAGCCCGCAGACAGCAGGCGTCGGGTGCAGATGAGCGATAAAGGTCCCCAACCGGTCGTCTATTTTTTCGGCCGGAAAGAAAAAGGAGGTCTTCAGGTGAGCCACTCTTCCGCTTTCCAATGTTTCCGGGCCAATTGTTTTATACTGGTGGATATCAAAATTGAAGAAAACATCCAACATGTACCTGGAAACAAAGGCCTGCTCTTCGATATCTTTCGTACTCCAGTAATACTCTTCAGCGCCGGGTTTCCTGACTTGAGTCCCGGCCAGCGAAACCGTCTCGAAATTTATCCCTCCCGACTTGATCAGGACTTCCGGAGTAGCCCCCATCCAGATTCCGGCAACCGGGAGATTGACCAGGTAAGTGAACGCATTGGGCGTATGATCGTGCAACTGCAGGAAAGTTGTCCCGAGTGATGTATCGGTTCGGGTTACCGGTATCTGACGCGAAATAATGACTTTTGAAAGAGCACCTTCACGAATATCGGCAATGGTCTCTTCAATCAGTTTCAGGTAATCTGTTTTTGACTGAACTACACACTCCTCCTGCTCCTGATTTACTTCAAACGGTTCAAAGGCAGAAACATCCAATTGATCTTCCGGATTAAAATCTTCAAAAAAAGTGTGCCCCTGAAGTAAAATAACCGGGCTTTTTCCGGTAATGCTGTAAGGCGCGAATACAAAACCGGCCTCGCCGTTCAGCTGATCGAACTGATTAAAAAACCTGACGTCCGAGGCATTTCCGGCAATCAGGCCCAAACGCGACTCGCCGGGGTAAAACCAACAGGCAAATGCAATCCTTTTTCCGATGAGTTGGTCGAGTACCGCGGCAATGTGTGTATTATTTTCCATTTCTCCTGACAATCATATTGGTCACTCGTGAGGTCGAAAGCAGTTTCCCCGATTCTGACCGGATGTCAACATTCCACACATGGGTTCTTTTCCCCAGGTGCAATACTTCGGCACGGGCATAAACAAGATCCCCGTCTGCTTTACCTGTATGATTGGCGCTCACCTGAATTCCCCTGACATCGTATTCCCGGCTGTCAACCGTCAGCATCGACCCAAACCCGGCAATGGTTTCAGAAAGTGCCAGATTCGCCCCGCCGTGAAGCAACCCGCCGGGACGGAAAGTCCGGTGATCAACCGGCATCGTCGCTTCAACCCAACCTTCGCCGTAAGCCGTCAGGCAAATCCCCAGGTGCTCAATCATCGTATTTTTCATATACCGATTGATCTCTTCTACCGGAGTTGTAATTGTAAGTTTTGGAATGGTCATCCGAATAAAAATTAAAAGCGTGAAATTAGGAAAATGCGGTGACGCAGCCAATTTTAAACTTAAAAATGACTCTCCCCATTAAATTCTGAGCAAATGGTTATTCGCCGGAATATTCTTTCCCCGAAATAGTCAGTTCTAATGATGGATTCTGTTTGTCTTCTGAAATGAAGTACAATTTTGATTCATGGCTGCCAAGCATAACCGAAATCTGACTGACTTCTCCCATACCCAGGCTAAAACCTGGTTCCCAAACAAATAGCCAGCCATTCTTAGCTCCAGTAAGATCAGATATTTGATAAGTTTCTGAAACCGGATGATCACTGTCATTCAGTACCAGCACGCCCCAGGCTTTCGCTTTCTTGTACCGCCTGACAGCTACCTTATTTTTCACATTGTACCCCCAAAAAGGAAGAATGGCACTTTGCGGCCGTTTAAGTGGCTCCAAGAAACGCCACAACTGCAATTTTTCGTTATCCATCAGCCCGAAATTGTCCGAAATACCAACAGCGCCTCCCATAAAACCAGCCCATAGCGCTATACTTTTTTGTTCTTCATCAGTAAAATCGGTTCTGTAATTGCGCAAAAAAACAACATCCGGATCGTTTTGCCAGAAGACATTATTGAAATATTGTGTATTGTAGCTTTCCTGAATAATGTGCCCCGTAGTTCTTTCATCCCATTTCCATGACTGGTCGCGATCAATCCGAACCGCATCAACATAACCAATCAGCGGAGAATAGGGAGCGTTATTGGCCGTAATGAAACTTCCGGCACCAATCTCTTCGCGAATTATATCCATCATCGCCCGAAAGAGCTGAACCGATGATTTTCCTTTTCTGGCGCGCAAAACTTCAGTAGGATCCTGCAGCCCCCAATCCAGATGGTCGATCTCAAAATAAGTAAATCCCATTTTTCTGAAAGTCCGGAAAACCTTTCCGATGTATTTCTTTACGTCTTCGTGACTGGCATCCAGTGCATAGATCTTGCCTTCCGGATCCCGATCCATCTCAATCGGAATCTCCTGGTGGTCCTTCAGTATCCAATTCGGATGAACCCTGAAAATCCGGCTTGTTTCATGAACGGCAAACGGAGCCACATATATCCCTGCCCGATAACGCCGTTGGAAAATCTGCCTGGCTACGTCGTCCATCGACTTTGGCCAGGCTTCTTTATTGTCGAGCCAGTCCCCCGGAACGCAATACCCCGGGCCAACATGCACTGTTTGTAAAGGAATCGGAGGTTCTGTCTTATCGAGTGTTGTTAACTGCTCGAGCAGATATTTGTAACTAAAAGATGTACGGAAATCCTGAAAAGAAGACCAGTAGTAATTTGTATCGGTATCACGACGAGCCAGATTTTGCTCGGATATACTCCAGGCCAGATTCTGCATTGTCCCAAACGGCTGGTTCCCGTGGTAAATAAATAAGTCAGGCAATTTAATAAACTCGTCTTTCAGCGGAATGTTTTCGGTTGCAAACCCGGCTTCAAAAAAAACAGCATCATCGCGCTCCCGGCGATTGGCAAACCCCTTCCGACGCGGACGGTTATATATCGAACTGCGTTGAATAAAATCAGTCTGCTCATAAGCTCCGATGGAAAGTGTGTCGCCGTTGGGGGCAATCAAACCAGTCATCAGAAAACTGTCATACGACCAGGCTTGCTCTTCGGGGTATACCACATCCTTTTCAGCCTTTGACTGCGGTATTTCAAAAATTCCGGATTGCCTGCCGGTTCCTAATCCCTGCTTGAAGAACTGCGTTGCACCGGACAGATGTCCTTCACCCAAAGGATTGAACCACAACGGAGCATTTTTCATCCCGCTGATTTCGGCACCAATCGAGATGGTATTCGTGTGAGTGCGCAGATCGAGCATCACAAATCCGCCGTCAATTTCATAGATGATGCGTTTCCCTTTGGGGGAGTCGCCCATAAAGGTATTCCGGACAAAAATACTCTGCCCGTTAATTGATGGCCGGCAATTAGTTAATCGGATACTTCCGGCGTAAATGTCAAATGTACCGTCCTCGTGCAATATCCATTCCGGTTTGCCGAGAACAAAGTCGAAATGACCAAAACCAGAAGAAAGTTCAAATGCTTGAGAAAACCCGGGAAGCGAAATCACAGAAGCTCCCAGGCCCGCGCTTATCAATTTAAGAAAGGTTCTTCTTTCAAAAGCTGTGTTGGGCATGTCTCCAGTTAGGTTAAAATTAGGAACTCCTAAATTTAACAACTTTTAACAGAAAAAGGCAAACACTTTAGGGTTATAAAAAAAGAAAAAATTACACGGAAACCGAACAGCGCTAATTATCACTGAACATGGAGACAAGTAGCCAAACTGACGATATAGAAACTTAAACACCTCATGAATTCCGAATCGCTTCAACCTCTTCAATCGTTTTGGGCTTAGCCTTTCCTAACCTCCGGAAGCCCGTGTCAGTAACCAGAAAATCTTCTTCATTGCGAATTCCTCCGAAATTCCTGAACTGTTCGATCTTATCCCAATTCAGAAAATCATTGAACTTTCCTTCTGCTTTCCAAAGGTCGATTAATTCAGGAATAAAATAAATGCCAGGCTCAATGGTAAAAACATACCCGGGACGAAGCTCTTTGGCGAGTCTCAACGATTTCAGTCCAAACTGGAGGCTTTTGGGTTCTCCGTCATACCCAACCCATATTTCGCCCAGATCTTCCATGTCATGAACATCTAATCCCATCATATGACCAGTTCCACAAGGGAAAAACAGCGCATGCGCTCCCTCGGCAACGGCCTCATCCACATCTCCTTTCATCAGTCCAAGTTCTTTCAGCGAAGTGGTGACCGACCGGCAGGCTACCAGGTGAATATCTTTAAACCAGACTCCCGGAGCAATACTCCGGACAGCATCTTCGTGCGCCTTCAGGCTGGCCTGGTATATTTCTTTCTGAACAGCTGTAAACTTCTTGCTTACCGGAAACGTACTCGACAAGTCGCCC
>JAEUSS010000171.1 GCA_016788685.1 Prolixibacteraceae bacterium
CCCCGACTTTCATCTTTTTAGACAGTCCGCGCTCTTCAGGCAGATAGCCAATCTGATAAATATCTTCTGCTTTTACCGGTCGTCCTTCGAAAAAAAGCTCACCGCTGTCGGGGGCAGTGATTTGGTTGATAATCCGTATCAATGTGGTTTTACCGGCACCGTTTGGCCCCAGCAGACCAAATATCGATGCTTCTTTTACCGAAATGCTGACCGAGCTCAATGCCACATGACCAGCATATTCCTTAACAATGTTGTTTGCCTGAAATATATCCATAATAAAATTGTTGAAACTTGATTATAGGTGTCGTTCTGCCGACAAATATTACAGTTGTGCGACCTTTTTCCGGAGAAAAGCCGGAAGTTAATAAACTTAATTTTCTTCAGGCTGACTTTCAAAAAGGCTGAAATGAACGCTGCCGTAGCGGCGAAGTTCTTTGAAGCCGGGATGGTGTGAATAATCAAATTGTCCGGAATGTTCCAGAATGAAGAGGCCTCCGGGTTTTAGCAGATTATTTTTGAATATCAGTTCGGCAACTTCATCAAATTTGGGGTGATCATATGGCGGATCGGCGAAAATCAGGTCGAACTGTTCTTTTATTCGTGCGGCAAATACAAAAACATTGGATTTGACCAGCCTGATATTTTTTTCTTTCAGTTTCTCGATAACATCTTTGATAAACTGAATGTGAGCCGGATTAATCTCGACAGCTGTCACGTCCGGGCATCCCCGGGATGTTAGTTCATAGCTTATACTTCCGGTTCCTGAAAACAGGTCGAGCGCTCTGATTTGCTCAAAATCAATGGAATTCTGAAGAACATTAAACAGGCTTTCTTTAGCCATGTCGGTTGTTGGCCGGGCTTTGAATGTCTTTCCGGGAGTAAAAATCCGGCCTCTGTATTTTCCGCCAACTATACGCATAGATAATTATTTAATAAGCTTACAAACTGATGTTTCTGTACTTTTTCGAACAGATTTCCGTAGTTGAAATGGGTCGAAGGTTTCAGAAATTGAATATTACTGATGTATTTTTTAAGTTGCCTGATGTAGCTGGAATCATCGGCTACATAGCCCCCGATCAGGATTTCGTCACGTTCCGGGTCAAGCTGAAGGTTGTGCCAAACGTTAAGTGTATGGTAGAGAAAGTCAGATTCGTTTTTGAAATAGAAGCTGTTGAATAGTGCTATCTGCATGTTTTTCAGAACGACTATCCGGATGTACTTCTTTTCAAAATTAATCAGGAGCGTGCTCCTCTTTTCATTTCGCTGATCCAAAACTGCCGACAGCAACGGAATGGATTTATGCCCGAACCGGAAATCGGTGAATTTCCGGTTTAGCAAGCCCATCAGCTCTTTAGGGTAGCTGTATACGAGTTGGAAACTGGAGCCCGGAAGATCATCGGTGCGTATGTCTTCATTCCGGCTGATGTCGCTCGTAAAATTGGCTATCTCTGAAAAGAAGTCTGGTGCCGCAAATTCTTTGGGAATTATTGTTGCTTTGTTTGTGGAATAGGTGACTGAAACCGATTTAAAAGAAGCGTGCAGTTTCTCTTCCTGATCAAAAATCGCTTCAATTTTCTTTGAAAGAAACTGAAGTTTGCCAACAATCAACGGCACATGCTGAAATGCAACATATTTATTCCGGATAATATCCAGAATACAAAAAGAAAATCCATCCAGGCCTGCCTGGATGGATATATGATATTCTGAAGCGAGTTTTAAATCGAACGATTCGTCAACAAAATTTAATTCATGCATAAGGAAAGATTACTCCCAGTTACCAGCATTATTGTTTGTTTCTTCCAACGATCCAACTTTTAAGCCCGGATACTTACCGTTTGTTCTTTTTGATTCGTTCAGGTTAATAACCTGCTGTCTGTCAAGGTTTACTAAAAGAGTGTTATTGTGTACTTTAGCTTCAAACACAGGTACTTTAATGCCTGAACCTGTAGTGATCAGAGTTGCACCTAAATGAAACTGAGCAACAGTGTCTTTAATCGGAACGAATTTGATGTCGTCAATTTTATAGTTTTTTCCGAAGATGGTATCCAATACGCTGACACGAATGGTGTCACGAATGATTTTACCTTCTTTTAATGCTTGTTTTTCTGTCCATCCGGCTTCAATCATACTGTCGGTTAACATACCGATTTTACGAACCAGCGGAATTTTACCGGTTTTCACAAAAGTAATCAAGGTGTCCCAACTACCGGTAAATTTACCATGCACGTCCTTGTAAGCGAGTTCTGCTTTTCTGATATCTTTGAGCCTTGAAATGGTTGCTTCATATCTTTCTTTTTTGGCCTGTTCAAAGTCCAGCGGTTTTTCAACACTGGTATACAGAAAATAAGCTAGTATAATAACTACAGCTATAAGGACGACTTGTACTACTGTTTTCATCTTACTCGTTTTAAGATTAGTTTTTTGTTTGTCGCAAATTTATAAAAAAATATTATTTAGAATCCTTGTTTTGCTTTATTTTAGCGGTTCATGATAAAAAATCACATCCAATCGGAAATCATTAAAAATTTAGGAAAATCGCCAACCTCCGGGCAGGAGGAACTTTCCTTAAAATTCGCCGATTTTATTACAGAATCAGATCCGGATGCTGTTTTCATCCTGAAGGGGTATGCCGGAACGGGAAAAACCACGATGCTGAGCTCCCTGGTAAAAACCTTCACAAAATTCAAATTCAGATCAGTATTGCTGGCTCCAACAGGCCGGGCGGCAAAGGTTTTGTCGGGCTATACCGGGCAAAATGCTTATACCATCCACAAGAACATTTACCGTCAGCAGTCATCAAGTGACGGAATGGGGCGTTTTGTACTGAATAAAAATCTGCTCAAAGATACGTTTTTTATTGTAGACGAAGCCTCAATGGTTCCCAATACAAACGCTGAATCTTCCATCTTTGGTACCGGACGGCTACTCGAAGACCTGATTGAGTATGTATATTCCGGCTCCAATTGCCGGCTGATCCTGGTCGGCGACACGGCCCAGCTGCCTCCCGTAGGATTGGATGTCAGCCCGGCTTTATCGTACGAGGAACTGGATTCGTACGGCCGTAACGTTTTTGAATACGAACTTACCGAGGTGGTGAGGCAAGACCAGAATTCGGGGATACTCTTCAACGCAACATTTATCCGGCACCTGATCACCGAAGGAAATTATTTCCCGGGCTATTTTTACCTGGAATGCCGGGCTTTTGATGATATCCGGAGAATTGGAGGCGCTGACCTGATTGAAGAAATTTCGACCTGTTATGACCGCTTCGGATTGTTTGAGACGATTGTCGTGACCCGCTCGAACAAACGGGCAAACAAATTCAACGACGGAATACGCAGCACAATATTATATAAGGAATCAGCCATTTCGGTCGGCGATTTGATGATGGTCGTTAAAAACAATTACTTCTGGCTCGAAGCAAATGAAAAAATTGATTTTATCGCGAACGGCGACATTGCCGAAATTATCTCTATCGGGAAGTATGAAGAATTGTATGGATTCAGGTTTGCAAATGTTTGTCTTCGGCTGATTGATTATCCCGACATTGAAATCGACTGCAAAATTATTCTGGACACCATAACGATTGAATCGGCATCGCTTTCCGGAGAACAAAACCGTAAATTGTTTGAGGCCGTTTCGGAAGATTATCTGGATATCCGGAACAAGAAAAAACGCTGGGAAAAGGTGCGCGAAAACCCGTACTTCAACGCGCTTCAGGTGAAATTTGCTTACGCGGTTACCTGCCACAAGGCGCAGGGCGGACAATGGAAAGCTGTTTTTGTCGATCAGGGATATCTGACCGAGGAAATGCTGAATGTTGAGTTCCTGCGCTGGCTTTACACTGCTTTTACCCGTCCTACCGAACGACTGTACCTGGTGAATTTCAACAAGGAGTTCTTTGAAGAATAGTTTCGGCCGGAAAACAATCCCGGGGGGCAGTAGCCCGTCCGGTTTCAGAGTTTGTAAAAATTGTGCTCAGAAAATGATCCGGTGTACCCCAAAACCTCTGAAACGCCTGACATGACACAACAATCTTTAACATGACGGCTTCCCGGCCAACATGGCGGCAAAATCTTTAACATGACAGTTATATTTTCAACATGACGGCCATTTCCGGTAACATGACGACTCCCCAACCAACATGGCGGCCATTTTCAGTAACATGGCGGCAAAATCTCTAGCATGACGGACCTGTTTTCAACATGGCAGACATTTCCGGTAACATGGCGGCTTCCGGGGTAACATGACGAAGATATTTTTAACATGATGCCCAGATGCTCTACTCAGACAGCGCTCAGTTTTCTTTTTTAAGTGCCGGTGAAAAAGAGGAGAGGGCAGGCGTGTGGTTTATACGGAAAATACCTGTCCTTCGCCGATTGCTTCGGTATTTCCGAAAATCTCCTGAGCCTCTTGTAATATGGGGGTGTGGTCTTTATACCGCGCCGAAAAATGCCCGATAATCAGTTTTCCGGCATTGGCTTTTAATGCAATCCGGGCAGCATCTGCTCCGGTTGAATGGTAGGTGGTTTGAGCCAAATCCTGGTTGTCGCAGGCAAAAGTGGCTTCGTGGTAAAGCAGGTCAACATTCCTGACCGATTCGATATACGATTCGTCGTACCGGGTATCGCTGCAAAAGGCAAATGACCGGGGGCGATGTTTCTGGGAGGTCAGCTCAGCATGGGGGACGATGCGCCCGTCGGTGGTGGTAAAATCTCCACCTTCTTTGATTTGTTGCCTGCTGCGGACCGGGATTTGGTATTCGGTAATTTTTTCAGGAATCAGATTGGGCAATACCGGTTTTTCTTCAAACCGAAATCCGCAGGTCGGTATTCGGTGTGCCAAAGGGAATGAATATACGGTAACCTTCCGGTCTTCGTAAATCTGTTGTTCTTTTTTGAAATTCAGCGGATGATAAACAATCCGGAAAGGCAATTCGTCGGCATAAAGGAACTGAATCTGTGCATCAAGGAATTTTTGCAGTTCGGAATACGAATAAATGTGCAGCTCGTTTGTGCGTCCGGTCAGGGCGAAGGTTGAAATGAGCCCGATCAGGCCGAAGATATGATCGCCATGAAGGTGAGAAATGAAAATGTGATTGATTTTGGAAAAGCCAATCTTGTATTTCCGCATTTGCGTTTGCGTACCTTCTCCGCAATCGATCAAAAAAAACCGCCCCGATACCTGAAGTACCTGGGCGGTTGGATATCTGTTTGACGTAGGTAATGCTGAACTTGTTCCGAGTATGGTGAGTTGAAAAGGCATTGCTGTGTCTGACATGATCAGATTATAGATTTTCCTTTTCTTTCAGAAGATGTTCTGCTTCAGCAATTGTTTTGGTAATAATCAAAACAGTATGCAGCATCGAAATCCTGATAATTTGCTCAACATCCGGTTGCAGGCCGGTCAAAATAAAAGTTCCGATCGCATCTTCGCATAAGCGGTTTGCAACTAAAATTGCGCTTAAGCCTGAAGAATCGCAGTATTTGCAACTGCTCAGATCCAGAATAATATTTTTCTCACCCTTCTGATTAACTACGATCAGTTCTGACTTCAAGTCGGGAGCATTGATGGTATCCAGCCTGTCAGTCAGAACTTTTATGAGCGTATAGTCAGCTATTTTAATTATTTCAAAATCCATAGACGCAATTTATGAAATTCTGATGGATTTATAATAATTACGAACTCTAGTTTTCTTTCTGTTCGTCAGCTTCCATTTGCGATCTCAGTGCAGCCAATTCAGAGATGTCTCCAAGTGTAGTTTTTTCAGCGTTGTTTTCCTTCACTTGTTTTACAGCTTTAGTTGTTGCTTTAGCCTGAGTTTTCCGTTTTGCTGTTTCTTCTGCTTTTTTCTCATCTTCGAATACTCTTGAATGAGACAGAATGATCCGTTTGGCAGCTTTCGAGAATTCAATGACTTTGAACTCGAGTTTTTCTTCCAGCTGAGCCTGGCTTCCGTCTTCTTTCACCAGGTGGCGTGGAGTTGCGAAACCTTCGACACCGTAAGGAAGAGCGATGGTTGCGCCTTTGTCGAACAATTCAACAACAGTTCCTTCGTGTACTGAATCTACCGAGAAGATGGTTTCGAACACATCCCATGGGTTTTCTTCCAATTGTTTGTGGCCGAGGCTCAAACGACGATTTTCTTTGTCGATATCGAGAACAACAACATCGATTTCAGCACCGATTGAAGTGAATTCTGACGGGTGTTTGATTTTCTTGGTCCAGCTTAAGTCCGAAATGTGGATCAAGCCGTCAACACCTTCCTGGATTTCAACAAACACACCGAAATTGGTGAAGTTGCGAACAGTTGCTTTGTGTTTTGTTCCAACACCGAAAACAGTGTCGATTTCCTGCCATGGGTCAGCTTTCAATTGTTTGATACCCAAAGACATTTTGCGCTCGTCGCGGTCTAATGTTAAGATCTGAGCTTCGATTTCATCGCCAACTTTCAGGAAGTCCTGAGCGCTGCGCAGGTGCTGAGACCAAGACATTTCTGAAACGTGGATCAAACCTTCAACGCCGGCAGCGATTTCAACAAATGCACCGTAGTCGGCCATAACCACTACTTTACCTTTTACTGAATCACCAACTTTCAGGTCAGCGCCAAGGCTATCCCATGGGTGAGGAGTCAATTGTTTCAGACCTAAAGCGATCCG
>JAEUSS010000205.1 GCA_016788685.1 Prolixibacteraceae bacterium
AAATAGAGAGAAATGAATATGACAATTAGATCAATTGCCATACTATGTGTGGCCCTGGCAGCTGCTTCGTGCACCACTAAAAAGGAGGAAAAAAGCCTTCCTGTTCATCAGGATAAAGCTTTTATTCAGGATTACAGTATCAAATTCAATCGCGAATCAAAGGATGCCGAACTGAAAAAAGTAGTGTCCGACCGCAACGGATATGTACAGATTTATTCGTCAAAAGGCCTGCTCCGGACTCATGCCGGGCAGTTTCTTTTCCCCGGAACGCTGGTGACCGATGTTCAGGACAGGCAGACTTCGGACAAGAAAATCGCCGGAATCGGTACCTACCGGAACCAGTTCGTTTACATCGACGATAAAGCTGTTTTCAGCAATGCCTGGGCGGCCAAACTGTATTCCAGGCACAGCCTGCCCAACGCCCGGATTTTTGCCGGGGGAAAAGATTTCAGCTTCCTGATTTCGGATGGAAAAGCCTTGCACTTGCTGAAAGATTCCAAAAACAGCTGGGAAGGTTCGCTTTCGGAAGATGAAGTGAAAGACATCAAATTTGATGAAGCCAACGACCTGTTCTGGATTCTGGGCAAATCGTCAATCAGCACCTTTTCTCCGGAAAAGAATGAACTGAAAAAGGTAATCAGCGATGAAAAAGCCACCTGTTTCGGACTGACTTCAGGAAAACTGATTGTCGGAACAACCGACGGCTATTACGAAGTTGATACCAAAACACAGAAACAATCCGGAGAAATCAAGAAGAAAATGCCGTGGACCGAGCTGACTTCGGTGACTGAAATCGATGGGAAAATCTGGTTCGGATCAACCTGGGGAGCCATGAAACTCCGCGAAGACGGAAAATTCGATTATTACGCTTCCGAGCGCTGGATTCCTTCGGACACGGTGGTGCACATTGCCAAAGGTCCTGAAAACTCGGTGTTGGTTCTGACCAACAGAGGTTTGGGTAAAATCTGTTTCAAAGAAATGACTTTGGAAGAAAAGGCCATGTTCTTTGAAAAACAAGTGCGCGACCGCCATATCCGGACTGGTTTTAATGCCACCGTATCGGGAATGAAGGGCGGCGACGTAACCACCGGCAGCATGGAAGATTCGGACAATGACGGACTGTGGACATCCATGTATCTGGCCGCGGAAACCTTCCGTTATGCCGTGACCAAATCAGACGAAGCACTGCAGAATGTCCGCGAATCACTTGATGCGATGGAACGTTTATACACCATAAATGGACTGAACTCCGGATTTCCTTCGCGTTCGTTCGAGCGCCGGGGCTATAAATTTGAAGACAAGGCATGGCGCCGGGCTGATGATCCGGAGTGGGACTGGAAATCGACAACCAGCAGCGATGAGGCCATCGGGCATATTTTTGCCTTCGGAGCCATTGCCGAACTGGTTGAAGAACCGGAGTTGCGCGGTAAAGCGGTGATGCTGATCGACACGCTGATGTCGCACGTGGTAAAAAACAACTACTACATGATCGACTGGAACGGAGAGCCAACTTTGTGGGGGCGCTGGAATCCGGAATACGTAAATGCCCGGCCCAAAGTAGTCGGCGACCGCAAAATCAACTCATCCAACATCATCGGCATGTTGCAGACTGCCTATCATTTCACCAAAAAGGAGAAATATAAAGAGGCCGCTTTTTACCTGATGAACGAACACGGATACTTCGAAAACCTGATGCGCCCCATGAAAGAAATAGGGCTTGCACCTGCTGATGCCGACGACTGGAGTAAAATGTTGTCGGAAAGCTGGAACCACTCCGACGATGAAATGTATTACTGCGGATACTGGGGTTTGTACCGGTATGCGCTGAACGACACGCTGAAAGCACGGTACAAAGAGGCAATTATCGATCATTTTGAAATTGAACGCCCGGAAAAGGATGGCCTGTGGAACATCATGACAGCTATTGTTGAAACCGATAACATCGACCTGAAGGAAGCCGTGTGGTACCTTCAGGAATATCCGCTGGATTTGGTGAACTGGACTGTGAAAAACAGCCAGCGCAAGGATATTGAATTTGTTGAACCGAACTTCAGGGGACAAACCATTACCGAAGTCCTTCCTCCGGACGAGCTGGGAATCAGACGTCACAATGCCAATCGTTTTGGTTTGGACGCCGATGGAGGAGGACGGGAAGAAAACAGCGCCGGAGATATCTGGCTGTTGCCATACTGGATTGGGCGGTACCTGGGGGTGATCAGCGAACCCGTCAAAAATTAAGTTTTAGGATTGATGATTGGAAGAAAGGCGCACTCCCGGACTGTAAGTCTGAACGGTGCGCCTTTACCAGTTTTTCCGGTTAAAAAAAAACGAACTGTTTGTTTCATGAAAACAGGTTTAATTGATAATGAAAAACAACTATCAGGATGAAGAAAACAGTAAAACTGAACAGGTATACCATTGCCTTGGTTTTGTTTGTTCTTTCGGGCCTTGGCTCGTGTACAACCAAAGAAAACAGCGTGAAAGCTGTAATGGACAAAGTGGTCACTCAATTGTATCAGACATCCAGTCCGGCTGATTTGCAGAAGCTTGGTTACGAACAGGCCATGGCTTTGTTTTCTCCGGAAGACCTGGAAACACTGGCAACGAAGCACTGGATGTTTGATGTAAATGTTCCGGTAGTTGTTTCGGTGATGCGCAGCAACAAACAACAGATTGTGCCTTTCTGGCTGGAGAAAGATGGTTTCAGGAAAACCGGCATGACCATGAAAAATGAGCAAACTGACTACGAAGTCTGGCAAAAATCGTTTCAGGCCGGGCGTGTCGGGCTGGGCATTCACGGGTTAGACAATTCCGGTCTTCATTATTTCGTGTCTGTGGCTCCTCAAAACAGTAACGACCTGCTGGAACTGAGTCATTTTTTTCCTGAAAATCAATACGTCGGAACGTTAAACGACGGTGCATTTACCTACCACGACTGGGATGAACTGGTTCTGAACGATGTGCCGGAAAATATGAAAGGGCAGAAACTGCTGACCACCGTCCGGGGGCGTGGTGTCGAATCTCATCTGGTCGGAGCTTTTCGTTCAAGCACTTATCCGTCGTCTCCAAATCCCGACCAGATTCTCCTGACCTGGAGTGCCGAACCGGCAACAAGTATGGATATTCAGTGGAGAACGGATACAACGGTTCAGGTAGGTCAGTTAAGGTTTCGGGAATCAGGAAACTCTGCCGAGGTTTCTGTTGAAGCGGAAAAAATAAAAATGGAAGACCGCCTGCTGATGAACGACCGCTATATCCATCATTTTACCGCCCGACTCAGAGGCCTGAAACCCGGAACGACTTACCAGTATCTGATCGGTTCTCAGGCTGAATGGTCTGACCAATATTCCTTCACTACGGCAGCGAATGACGATTCTTTTTCGTTTCTGTGGTTTGGCGATACGCATTTTTCGCCCAAGTTCGGTGAGGTGTTGCAACTGGCCCACACTTCGCATTCCGATGCTGCTTTTATTTCCATTGTGGGCGACTTGGTCAGCGATGGTTTGCACCGCAATCAATGGGACGATCTGCTGGAATATTCAAAAAACGTAGTTTGCAGGAAGCCACTGATGGCTGTTCCCGGAAACCACGACAATCGGGCGGGACTCGGAGCGCAAACTTACCGCGACCTGTTCAGCTATCCGTTAAATGCGCCGGAAGGTGTACCAACCGAGCAGACTTATTCATTCACCTATAAAAATGCCTTGTTTCTGATGATTGACGGAACTTCGCCCATTGAGGCGCAGACGGCCTGGATCGAAAAACAGTTGGCGGAAACACAGGCGACCTGGAAAATTGCCATGTTCCATTTTCCGCCGTACAACTGGGAAGAACCTTACCTGAATATTCAAAAGGCCTGGGTTCCGCTTTTCGATAAATACCATGTCGATATGGTTTTTGGAGGTCATATTCATTACTACATGCGCTCGAAACCCATGAAAGGCGGGCAGGTTGTCGGTTCGTACAACGACGGAACCGCCTATATAATCTCGGTGGGGATACCGTCCCGAAATCAGGAAATAACTGACGAACCTTATGCTGCCGTCC
>JAEUSS010000275.1 GCA_016788685.1 Prolixibacteraceae bacterium
TGAAGCGGTACTGAAGCTTACGAAAACCGCACCAACAGTAGTTGGCGCAGTTATATTTTACGCGTAGAGACGCACAATTGTGCGTCTCTACATACATTATTTAATCTCCGACCCGTTTTTAACCGGTGTGGTTGGGGTCACAAATTTCAGCGAACCGTCGGCATCCTGCGCCATCAGGATCATTCCCTGTGATAGAATGCCTTTCAGTTCGCGGGGTTCGAGGTTCACCAAAATGCTCACCTGCTGCCCGATAATCTCCTCGGGATTGTAATATTCGGCAATGCCCGAAACTACGGTGCGTTTGTCGATTCCGGTGTCGATGGTCAGCTTCAGCAGTTTCTTGGTTTTCGCCACCTTCTCGGCTTCGATGATGGTTCCGGTGCGGATGTCCATCTTCTGGAAATCGTCGTAGGTGCAGTTTTCTTTGGCCGGAACCACCGTTGCATTAGCGGCTTCATTGGCTTTTTTGGTCGCCAGCAATTTATTTACCTGATGCTCGATCACGTCGTCTTCAATCTTTTCGAACAGCAATTCGGGCGTATTGGTTTGGTGGCCTACAGCCAGCAAGTCGGTGCGGCCCAGTTCGCTCCATTTCAGTTCGTCCATATTCAGCCAGCCGCGCAGCTTATCCATGCTGAAAGGCAGGAACGGCGCGAAAATGATGGTGAGGTTGGCCGTAATCTGCAAACAAACATTCATGATGGTTTCTACCCGGGCCGGATCGGTTTTTACCACTTTCCAGGGTTCGGCATCAGCCAGGTATTTGTTACCCAAACGAGCCAGATCCATCGCGTATTTCAGGGCCTCGCGGAAACGGTACTGCGAAAGGCTTTTTTCAACTTCAGCCTTAATCACCGACATTTCGGCAAGCGTCAGTTTATCGTTTTCGGTCAGTTCGCCTGAAGCCGGAACTTTTCCGTCGTAATATTTCTGAGTCAGCACCAGTGCGCGGTTCACGAAATTGCCCAAAATGGCCACCAGTTCGCTGTTGTTGCGGGTCTGAAAATCTTTCCAGGTAAAATCGTTGTCCTTGGTTTCAGGAGCATTGGCGGTGAGCACGTATTTCAGCACATCTTCCTTTCCGGGGAATTCATCGAGGTATTCGTGCAGCCAGACCGCCCAGTTGCGCGAGGTGGATATTTTATCGCCTTCGAGGTTCAGGAACTCATTGGCCGGAACATTGTCGGGCAAAATATAGGTTCCTTCGGCTTTGAGCATAGCCGGGAAAATGATGCAGTGGAACACGATGTTGTCTTTTCCGATGAAGTGCACCATTTTGGTTTCCGGATCTTTCCACCACTTTTCCCAGTCCGGGGTCCATTCCTTGGTGGCAGAAATGTAACCGATTGGTGCGTCGAACCACACGTACAGCACTTTACCTTCAGCACCTTCAACCGGAACCGGCACACCCCAATCGAGGTCGCGTGTTACGGCACGCGGCTGCAATCCGCTGTCGATCCATGATTTGCACTGACCATACACATTGGTTTTCCATTCCTTGTGCCCTTCCAGAATCCACTCTTTCAGCCAGCTTTCGTATTGGTCGAGCGGCAAGTACCAGTGTTTGGTTTCGCGCATCACCGGCGGATTTCCGCTCAAAGTCGATTTCGGGTTAATTAAATCGGTGGCGTTCAGGGTACTTCCGCAGGCTTCGCACTGGTCGCCGTAAGCACGTTCGTTGCCGCATTTGGGGCAAGTACCGGTGATGTAACGATCGGCCAAAAACTGCCTGGCTTCCTCGTCGTAATATTGTTCAGATGTTTTTTCAATAAATTTCCCCTCGTCGCACAGCTTTTTGAAGAATCCGGAAGCTGTTTCGTGATGAACAGGCGCACTGGTACGCGAATACACATCGAACGAAATGCCGAAGCGGGCAAACGAATCTTTAATGATGTTGTGATACTTGTCCACGATATCCTGCGGGGTAACACCTTCATTCTTGGCTTTCAGCGTAATTGGCACGCCATGTTCGTCAGATCCGCCGATAAAAGCCACGTCCACGTTGTTCATGCGCAGGTAGCGGGCATAGATATCGGCCGGGACATACACGCCGGCCAGGTGACCAATGTGAACCGGTCCGTTGGCATACGGCAAAGCCGAAGTAATAAGGGTGCGTTTATAGTCAGTCATTTTGCTTTTGATTTTATTGAGGGTGACAAAGATAGTTGAAAATTACGAAGCTGAAATAACGGGAAATGAAAAGGTGAATGGTTTTGCGGATAACTTACCCGACAGCTCCGTCACCCCGGAATTGATTTACCCGCTCCGGAAGCATCGGCTCACCAGACCGGCGACTCTTTTCACCGCACGGCAGCTGTCTTTTCTGACACAGCAGTCGTTTTTCCAAACCTAATGGTCGTTTTTTACGACGCAGATGCCATATTTTACGACGTAGTTGCCATATTTTACGACATAGATGCAATGTTTTACTGCATAGTTGCAATATTTTATTGCATAGTTGGAGTTTCCGAGCGTCAAAGATTTTCGTCTGTGCGACGAACTTGATCGTCCGTGCGACGAAGTTGATCGTCCGTACGACGATGGTGTTTGATTATACGACGGTTATGACGATTTTTACGACGACATGGTCGGTTTTTACGACGGTATTGTCGATTTTTACGACGAAGCGGATTTTTTATCCGGAGAGACTTTTCATCCGTATGGAAAAAGGGGGCTTCAGGGGCTGAGTGTGCAGACTTCGTCCGGGGAATTGACGGTCAGGAGTATTGGCGGGCTACTGGGGGAGGTCCTGATTTTCAGGCGGAGGGCAGGGATCGGGCTACGGGGTGCCGCGCCGGGTTTGCAAAGGGCTGCTCATCAATAACAAAGCCATCCCCGATGGCAGGAATGGCTTTGCGGAAATATAATCCAGTTCACATCCGGAGCTATTTCCCGAACATGTAGGCTACAGACACCTGAAAAACCTGGTTTTTAACTTTCACATCCGAATCGTCGGAAAGGTTTGCCAGTCCGAGTTGATAGCTGACACTGGGAACAAGCGGGCCGAATTCCAGTCCGAGGCCAATTCCGACGCCCAGATCAAATCTTTTCATTCCTCCGTCGCCAAATTCAATGTCAACACTTTCTCCGTCCCCCTTACTTTTCCCGCTTAAAGCGTATCCGAGGTAAGGGCCGGCCTGAACAAAAAACTTTGATGTTTCGCTGGTTTCAAATTTATAGGCAAAATTCAGCGGAACTTCCAGATAGTTCAGTTTCGATGTCACGTCTACATTTTCACCCATAAAATCCATCTTGATTTTGTATCCTTTTAACGAATACAGAAGCCCGGTATTAAAATAAAGGCTTTCCTGCAATTCAAACTCGGCAACAGGTCCTATCTGCAAACCGATAATCGATTTTGGCGAAAAGTCCATTCCGCTTGAGGAAAAAGTCATGCTTGCAACATTCATTCCTCCTTTGATTCCAAATACCTGTGCATTTGCAAACTGCGCAAACAGCGTAAAAACCAGTAAAAACGTAAGTTTCGATTTCATAGTCTTTTTTTTAATCTTGTCTACTCTTCAGTTTTTCGACCTACACTCCCTACTCTTTTCCAGGATTTTCAGGAGACTCCTATTAAAGTTAAGAATAAATTCAGTATTTGTCATCAAAACAACAGATTCATTATGAATAAAGTTCCTTCTTGCGTTTTATTTTTTTCTCAGGGAACAGTCTGCAAGTGTAAAATGACACGGATCACTTCCCGGAAACCCGGGTTTTACCGACATACTGAAAGAACTCTTCGGTCGGCATTATCCGGATTTGTCCGCTGCGGCCACTGTCGGCCCAACCGATAGCCGAAGGTCCTGACTGACCGTTCTGTCCGCTGTTCCCGTTCGGATTTCCGTAACCGCCGGAGCCTCCGAATCCTCCGCTGCCGCCGGAGCCATGCATCCCGCCTGATCCGCCTTCACTGCGGGCTGTAATCAGATACCGGTAAGGCATGGCGTCGTCGGTGAAATAAAGTGTGATGTCTCCACCGTATCCGCCCGGACCTCCTAATCCCCCGGGGCCACCCCAGCCACCGTGTCCGCCGTCACCTCCGGGCCCTTGTTTGACCACTTCCACTTCCACATCAATTTCTTTGTTCACATACACCGTTTCGGTCACTTCCACATCAACCTCCACCTCATATTCTTTTCCCTCGCTATCGGTTCTTTTTTGCTTTTCCTTACGCGTCGTTTTCCGGACCACAGGCTCCTGCACGATACGTTTCTCGATGTGTTTTTCAATCCACTTTTCGCCTTCCACGCCGGCGCCGCCTGCTCCTCCGTTTCCTCCCATTCCGCCAAAGCCGCCAGCCCCGCCAAGCGACGACACGTTGAGCTTTCCGCCTTCAGGGTTAATCAGGTATCGAAATTCCTCTCCGCTCCATAAGTTCTGGGCATACACGTACAACAGGTTGCAGTTTAAAACCGAATCACGGTATAAATCAGCCCAGACACCGACTTCAGGACCATCAGAGCCATACTCGCCATCCTGCCCGGGGAGTCCGTGCGAACCATGATTGCCTGCAGAACCCGCAATGCCGTCAGCACCGGGAAAACCGGGAGTTCCCGAGTGGCCGCCGAAATACAAATTGTACGTATGTTTATAATCCAGCTCGACCGAGAATGTATCGACAACCGACTCGTTTCGTAACGAGTTTACAATTAAAGCCGAACGGTGTTGTTCTATCTGGGTAAAATCCGGGTCAATAGTAAACTTCCCGTTTTTCCACACCCCTCCTTCTCCTGAAAACCGGAAATTACCTGCTTCCTGACTGTTCCGCAAATCGGAACAGACTCTTGTTTGCCCGTTATTAAATTCAGTGAGTAGTTCACCCTTTATCTGGCTTCCCGGAGCCTTGTCGAAGCCTGAGGTTGGCCGGTATTCGATTTTCGTTTCATAATTTAACGGAACCAGCAGCGCTTTTACTAATTCAGGTTGCTTGCGCGGATAAACTTTAATGCCGATGTACTTTCCTTTTGACGGCATCAGCTCTTTGTTTACCAAAATACGCCCGGAAAAATCAGTCCCTCCCGAGACATCTACCTTGTACCTCCACCACCAGACACTTCCTCCGCTCAGCCCGACAGTTTTTTTGATTTTCCCGTTTCGGTAATACGAAATAACCCCAAGCTGAAACGGCTCTCCGGGAAGGATCAATTGCTGCTCATCATAAACCACCTGGATAGAGTCCATTTTCGGATTCAGCGGGGCTCCGGAAGCCGGCCAGCAACACGCTGCCGGCAAACAAAA
>JAEUSS010000336.1 GCA_016788685.1 Prolixibacteraceae bacterium
GTTTGTTTAACTTACGGTTCTGAATCCGAGTAGTTCTGACAGTTCTTTCATCACCTTTTTCAGGTTTTGAAACTGGTTCATGTACTCCATCATTTTTTCGGTTTCGCCATTTTTACTGGCCTCATTAATATCGTGTTCCAATTTTTTCAGCAACATTTTTACATTTTTCAGTTTATACTCCTGAATTAATTTCGGAACTAAAAGATACAACAGTTCACTTTCAGTTTCTATGAAGGCTCCGCCCTTGGTCCAGCGTTTGCTTTCGATGTATTTTTCGGCCAGCAGATTGCTTGCGTACTGGCTGATTTCATTATCCGAATGCTGGGTAAAAAATTTGACCGGGTCGAATTCTTTGTTTTCCAGATTTTCCTCGAAAGCCGATAAAATTGATCTGACATTGGGATTGACCGAAACAAGTCCGTCGTTCTGAAGCTCGGACAATACGTAAAAGCCCACCGTGTAGGTTTTTATTTCATGGGTCGTTTCGTCTTCAACTTCAAACACTTCCTGGTGAAAATATTTCATCAGGATACGTAAGATTTCGCGTTCTTCGGTTTCAAACGGATTCGCGATTTTCCTTGCGGTAACCGGAGCTGCCGGCTTGGCAGCCTGTATCTGCAGTTCCTGAATCTCTTTCCGGGTGTGGTCTTCCGATTGTTTGTTCTGGATTTTCCGGATTTCGGAGTACAAAACGGCTTCCTGAACGTCCATCAGACGGCTGCATTCCTTGATGTAAACCGTCCGGGTGATGGTGTCCGGAATGATGGAAATTGACCGCACGATTTCATTAATCAGCCGCGCTTTTGAAACCGGGTCGTTTTCAACAGTTCCCATCAGCAACTGCGTTTTGAACTTGATAAAGTCGGTTTCGTTTTTCTTGATGTATTCGGTCAGTTCGCCTGCGCTCATCGAGCGGGCAAACGAATCGGGGTCTTCGCCGCGCGGCAGAGGCAATACTTTTACGTTGATGCCCTCTTCCAGAACCATGTCAATTCCGCGCAACGAGGCTTTGATCCCGGCATCATCGCCGTCGTACACAATGGTGATGTTGGGCGAAAAGCGTCGGATGAGCCTGATTTGCTCAATGGTCAGCGATGTTCCCGATGAGGCCACCACATTTTCAATTCCGGCCTGATGAAACGACAGTACATCGGTGTAGCCTTCAACCAGGTAGCACTTGTCGAGCCGTGTAATGTCGCGCTTGGCCTGATAGATTCCGTACAGGGTTTTGCTTTTGTGGTAAATTTCCGATTCCGGAGAATTGAGGTATTTGGCCACTTTTTTATCGTTGGTCAGCGTTCGTCCGCCAAAGGCAATCACGCGTCCGGCCACGTTGTGAACCGGAAAAATGACACGTCCTCCAAACCGGTCGCGTACCCAGTCGTCGCGTTTGATGGTCAGTCCGGTTTTTTCCAGAAATTCCATTTTGTATCCTTCGCGGGTAGCTGCCTGGGTAAACAAATCTTTTCCGTCGGGGCAATAACCCAGTTCAAACTTGGTGATGATGTCGTCGCGGATTCCCCTTTCGCGCAGGTAACTCAGCCCGATGGTCCGGCCTTCGTTTTCCTTCAGCAAAAAGCGGCTGAAATATTTCTGTGCGAAAGCCGATACGATCATCATACTCTCGCGTTCGTCTTTCAACGCCTTTTCTTCCTGCGATTCTTCTTTTTCCTCAATTTCGATGTGAAACTTCTTGGCCAGCCACCTCAGGGCATCCGGGTAGCTGAGCTGTTCCAGCTCCATGATGAAGTTCACCGAGTTGCCGCCTTTTCCGCAGCCAAAACATTTAAAAATTCCTTTGGCCGGAGAAACCGTGAATGAAGGGGTTTTTTCGTTGTGAAAAGGGCACAGACCCAGTTGGTTGACACCCCTTTTTTTGAGTGTAACAAATTCTGACACAACATCCGAAATGTGTGCTGCATCAACAATTCGCTCGATGGTAGCTTGATCAATCATTGCTGCAAATGTAAAAATTTAAAGTATGAAAAGCGCAGGAAGAGGTGCAGGCCGGAACGCAGAAATCTTCTTTTTACCTAAGTTTCTGTTTAATTTCTGTTGCCGGCAAAGCTGCAGGCTATCCTGCCTGAACAGGTTCCGATGAATTCAGGTCCGGAACTTGATCAGATTGAGTTGCAAATGCGTATCTCAGAACTGATTACTTCGTCTGTGGTATCCAGATGAATAGTTCCTTCGAAAAAACTTTCGCCGTCGAGCAGATTGGGCATCAGCTCTTTAACCAGGCCTTCCATCTGCAGGTTGAAGATGTTCAGGATGTCGACCCATTTCAGGCGCCCCGAAAGTTTATTCTCCAATTCTCCTGAAAACCGTGACGATTCGTAAACGAAATAAATAACTGCCGATTGGGTTTCGGCGTGAACCGCTTTAATCACTCCGCGCAAAACGGCTTCTGAAACTTCGAGCCCGCTGGCTTCGCCAACACTCCGGATGGCAGCCTCGTTCATATCCTCTGTCGGGCCGACACTGCCTTTGATTCCTGAATGTTTTCGTTTTAGCGGACCTTCATCTGCGATTTGGTGCAGAAGTATATGGTCGGTTTTGTTGTCAAAAATGAACGTGAGTGTTTGTATGGATGTGCTGCTCATAGTCGTTGAAATACAATTGTTTGGTGTCTGAATCCGGATCGGCCGGAAGCTTTCTGAACGATTAGCCCAAAGATATGGATCAGAAAGTCAGGATTCTTAATTTCATGAAACATTTCTGTTAAATTTTCAGGACTGAAACCGGAGTCCGGCAAATTCACGGAGACAGGTATAATTATTATCTTTGGTATAAACAACGCGAATAATGAAGAAAAAACTGGTAATACTATCGGGGGCGGGCATGAGTCAGGAAAGCGGAATCCGCACGTTCCGGGATATGGGCGGATTGTGGGAAGAATATGATGTGGAGGAAGTGGCTACTCCTGAAGCATGGAAGCGAAATCCGGAACTCGTAATGCGCTTTTACAATGAGCGG
This sequence comes from Prolixibacteraceae bacterium, assembly GCA_016788685.1. GTDB lineage: Bacteria > Bacteroidota > Bacteroidia > Bacteroidales > Prolixibacteraceae > Aquipluma. Next base: position 2,977 of record JAEUSS010000336.1, read on the forward strand.
CGCAAACAATTGTACGAAAGTGAACCCAATGCGGGGCACCGCGGTCTGGTTGATCTGGAACAGGATTTTGAGGTGCACATCATTACCCAGAATATTGATGATCTGCATGAACGGGCCGGTAGTTCGAAGGTTATACATTTACACGGTGAACT
>JAEUSS010000398.1 GCA_016788685.1 Prolixibacteraceae bacterium
ACCCGACCGATGGCTTTTCCTTCGGCACCAATATCGGTAATCAAAACACCTTCTAAAAACGGCTTAACTTTTCTGCCTCTTCCCATGATTCTTAAAATTTTCTGCAAAAGTAATCAAATCACTCAAACAACATGAACCAGAGAAGGGCACAAAAGCAGATCGGCCGGTTACTCCTGCGGATCAATAACAAAACCGGTATATTCCTTTTCTGAATAACATTCTTTAATCAATTTCCGGAGCATAATTCCCGCTTCCAAAACCAGTTTATGCCAGCCCATACCGGCAATTACCGCCAACCGGATGATTCTCCCGGTAAGTTTCAGGCAAAAAGTCAAACCTGTTGTGGCAGCAACCAGCAATTGCCGGTGTTCCTTCAGCGAATTCTCTGTTAACGCTTCCGGACTGCCGGTTATGCTGTCCATGTCAAAATCAAACCGGGTCGTACAGTCTGTGCTTACCAGTTTCCTGCTTCCGAAGAGAAATTTCATTCCGCGACTGAAAATATGGAGTGCTTCACGAATCTCCCGGTAAATAAATTTAGCGAAGTTCTTAACCTGATTCAACAGGCCGGATGCCAGATCAATCACTTTATCTTTCAGCCGCCTGAAAATATTCTTCAAGCCTTTCCAGAACGACTGCAGCAGACTGCGCGCGCCGTAATAAATGCGCCTGAACCGGTGAGCAGAGCTTTTCAGGTCACTGCTAAAACCAACGTTCATACTTTTCCAGGCTGCCCGCATATTTTTATCAACAACCTCTTTGTCAGGGCTATCCAACTGTTCGTATTCCTGACTAAACGATTCGAATACGGCCGACGTTGTAACCTGCGTATCAGTTTCGGATAGTTTTACCTCATCAATCAAATAATGAGGGTTCACTACCCAAAAGTCGTCCGCAATGTAGCCTACAAATAAATTCATTTTAAAATCAGGATTGCCGTTTTCGGCTTCGCCCTGTGCCAGTTGCAGGAAACTGGAGAAAGTTAATTCCCCCAGCTCTCCGTCAATCCGACCCAGATAATATCCTGAAGTCCATTGCGATAACTGCAAAAGCCGCATAACAAATTTCCCGTCCGGGTCGTTGCACCGGTCGTCAAAAAACTGCCGGTCGTACTTCCCGGGCTTCGATTTTAATTTCAATTCTTTAAATCCGGAACTGTTTTTCCTCATATCCTTTTTCAGCCGATCCAGAAACTCTTCGTTGGAACCATTAATGCTGAACCGGTTACTACTTTCGTTCCTGAACCTGAAATACACCAGTTCATCGGCAAAAGCGCGACTCTCTTTAAGCCTGATGATTAATTTTTTGAGGTTCCCGGTCAATTCCAATAATTCGATGACGCTGACGTTGCCCAGCCAGCCTGAAAGTTTATTCAGCGCCAGCCTCAGTTCATCAGTAAAAAATCCGTCCGGATGGCTTTCGAGCAAACCCAAGAGGTGAAACCGGTACTGAAGCACCCTAACATAAACCCCCAGAGTCCTGATCTCGGCGAGGGGCTTGAGCGTAAAATCGCCGTCCAGGCTGACGAGCAATTGCAAAACACTGAACTCGCGGTAAGTCAGAATACCTTCATGATCTTCTTTCGGATCATCAGGAAATGGCATGTCGAGGCCCGACTTGCCGATGAGCGAAGCCCGGACAGCATCTTTACGAAAAGCCTTTACCGCGCTGCGCAGTTGATCTGAATCAACGATTATGCCCTCCTCTTCCGAGATAGCCAGGTATCCCAGATCGGAGAGCATTTGCACCACCTCTTCGTAACGGCCGTTGTCGAATACGTTGAGCTCATCTTGACTGACAATATCTTCTAACCCGGGGAAAGACAACATCAGGACACTACTTCTTTAATAAAAGTCAGTACGCCCAGGCGAGCAGCCTTTGATGACTCTACAGCCTGTTGGTGCAGCTTATAAGTCAGATCTTCTTCCTGAATGCCGTCGCGGTAAAACTGGATCACATCCTGATCAAAATCAACATGTGTAAAGGCTTCAACCCGAACATCCGTTTTTTCAGCATCGTAATTTAAAATCAGGTCAACGGGCTTAATTATTTTTCCTTCCTTACTGAGGATTGATTTGATGTTGCCGCTAATAGTCAGGACATCGAGGGTTGTAAAATCGACAAGCGCCAGGTTCATTCCGTTAACAATGGATTCAAATTTTTTAGATAGGGCCGACATGTGTTTTTGTTTTTAAAGATTAGTAAAAATTATTGTTGTAAAAGAGATTCGAGTAAATCGCGGGTTTTGGCATTGTAAACACCGTCGATGGCCAGTCCCTGCTGACGGGTTTGAAGTTCCTTCACGGCTTTTTCAGTCGTTGGGCCAAATGCCCCGTCGCTGAGTCCGGCTTCTATGTGTATTGATTTCAAGGCATTCTGAAGCTGAACAACGGCCGGTCCTTTATCGCCCCGTTTCAGTACGGGAGCCGGAGCGCCCGATTGTTTCTTCTCGGTTAACCGCTGAAAACTGAGTACGGTGTCTTTCCGGTAGGCTGAAACAGAAACCCGGTTTCCCTGGTTTCCGCCGATAACAAAAACGCGGGTCAAATCTTCGGAAAAGCCGAGGAACAAGGCCACATGGCCTTCCCAGGACTGAGGATTCCCTCTCCAGAATACCACCACATCTCCTGGTTCGGGAACAGAAACCTTAGTTCCGACATTGAGCCACGAACGCGCGTTGGGTTTTCCGGAGTATTGCAGACCGGCTTGTTTGGCACACCAGTTAACAAAAGTAGAACACCACGGCACTTCGTCATCGGTAATTCCGTTAACGTTTGTTTCTTCGGCATATCTGACAATCTGCGGATTGTTAGCTTGCCCCGGGATCTCTTCAACCCCCAGCTGTCCGAAAGCAACTTTAAGAATGTCGTTCATAACTGCTTGTTTAAATTGATTTTATAAAATTTAAAAACTATACAAACGATTTCCGCTGCGGAAAATACGTCAGCAGAAACACCGACAGCTGATTTTTGGATTGGTAATCTCCCGCGCAAGAATCACGGAGATGTGAAACGGACTAAACATCACCTTCATTAAATTGAGTTTCATTCACCATTAAAGTTAAAGAAAATTTGAATTACTTTTTTGGAATATTTTCGGGGTACATGAATAAGAAGAACATTCTATTTCACAACGATTCTGTCCGGAATCTCCTAATCGGCAAAATTTTAAAGCAATGACAAACACATTCATAATATTCCTGTTTATCTTTACACAAAATAAAAAAAGCCATGACACTTATAAAGAAAAGATACATTATCCTTGGAGTTATTATCCTCGCTATCCTGACTACATTGTTTTTTCTTTCGACAATTACCAGGAACTATTTGGTTAAAAACAGCGAAAAGTTGATTGGCCGGAAACTGGCCATCGGAGAAATTCATTTCAATTATGCTAAAGTAGCTGTTCTGGTGAAAGACTTTGTTTTGTTTGAGGATAATGGAGCCGACAGTTTTGCTTCCTTCAGTGAGCTGTACATCAATTTCAATCCGTGGACTCTGCCTTCCGGCGAGTATTCATTTTCTGAGATACGCCTGGTACGCCCGCAGATACAGGTTATTCAGAACGGAGAAAAATTCAATTTTGACAGCCTGATCCCGAAAGAAGACAGCCTCAGCGTAAAAGATACCACCCGAAATGAAATCGTCAAATTTACCATCCGAAACATCCAGCTGACCGACGGAAAAGTAACTTACGACGACCTTCTGAAAAAGAATCAGGTGGAAATGAAAAACCTGAACCTGAACTTGCCGCTGATTGCCTGGAACAACGAACAGTCGAACATGGGTGTTGATTTTGCGATGGGAGAAAAAGGTAAAGTTAATGTACAGGCTACAGTTGACAACCTCAAGAAAAAATACCAGATCGACTTAAAAACTCAGGACATCGACATACAACCGGTAGCCAGCTACCTGACTGACTATTTTGATATAAAAACGCTGAACGGGCTGCTTACTTCTGATCTGAAAATCATTGGCGATCTGAACGAGGTGATCAACATTTCGATCTCCGGAAACAGCTCCATTTCGGGCTTATCAGTTGCAGATGGCCGTTCTGAAACGATTATTGCCTCACAGGCCATTTCCGTTATGATCAAGGAGATCAACATGAAAACTTTTCATTTTGGCTTCGGAAAAATTGAAGCCAACGAACCACGTTTCCAGGTTGTACGCGACAAGGACATGACCAACCTCGAACGCTTCCTGCTTCCCTACTTCAACGCCGACACCGCCGCTGCGACAACGGCTGCTGCAGACGCAGACGAAACGCCGGTCACTTACAGCATAGACACCATTCAGGTAAACAACGGACTGATTTCCATTGCTGACAATACCCTGAACCGCCCTTTCAAATACGACCTGAACGACCTGAACATGACCATGACCGGCCTGACCGAAAGTGCCGCCCAGATTCCGGTGGTCTTCAGCACCAAACTGAACAACAAGGGCGAACTTTCTGGAAAAACCGTCTGGAGTATGGTCGACTTTATGAACATTGAAATGGATGCCAAAATAAAACGAATGGACGTACTGAGCTTTTCGCCTTATTCAGAATACTACATCGCCTCTCCCATTACGCAGGGTTGGTTTAACTACGATTTCAGCCTGAAAATGTCGGCCACCAAACTTCTAAATAACAACAAAGTAAAGATTCAGGAACTCGAATTTGGCAAACGAACCAAGGATACCACTGCAATGAAAGTGCCGGTACGACTGGGCTTATACCTCATGAAAGATGCCAATGATGTGATTGCTTTCGACATACCGGTGGAAGGTAATCCGTCGGAACCCAAGTTTAAACTGGGTAAAATTATCTGGAAAACTTTTGCAAACCTGATGGTTAAAACCGCAGTATCGCCGTTCAAAGCACTTTCGTCGCTGGCGGGAACCAATCCTGAAGCGCTGGAAAAGCTGCCCTTTGCTTTTGGACAGGATTCTCTCAATCAGCAGCAACAAAATAAACTGACAAGTCTGGCCACAATCCTGAAGAAAAAACCGGATTTGGTGCTGACACTCACCCAAACTACCGATCCTGAAAAAGAAAAATCCCGGATTGCCATACTACTGACTAAAAATGAATTTGCAGCCTCCGA
>JAEUSS010000564.1 GCA_016788685.1 Prolixibacteraceae bacterium
AGGAAAAGGTAAAGAATGCTATTGATCTTCTCCCTGAAAGATGCCGCGAGATTTTTGTGATGAGCCGCATTCATGGGATGAACAACGACGCAATTGCCGATGAATTGAGTCTGTCGAAGCGGACGGTTGAAACGCAAATCAGTAAAGCGCTAAAAGTTATGCGGGTTGAGCTGAAAGATTATGCCGGTCTGCTCATCCTTCTCGGAATATAACATCGCGGGCATGCGATGAGATCGTGATATACTTCCCGGAGTTTATTTGGGGGCTTTTCCTTATTGCCTGAAAAATAAGCTCTTCAGAATATTTTAGTAAATATCTGCTTCCCGGATACGTGTGTTTGCTCTTTTAGTTGTTTTAAAGGAAACGACATGAAAACGAAAAATACCACTGGCTCTTGAACATGGCAAACAACGAAAGGATACAACATAAAATAGAAAAACAGATTGCAGACCTGACCAATCAGACGGATGAAGAACGGGTAATTCACGCCCAGCAAATCATTGCGGAGATTGGTTTTATTGACAGCAGGAGTGCGTTCGGTCTTGTGCAGGACCGAATACAGAAAAGCAGGAAGAAGATCAGGATTCTGAGGGTCATCAGCCGGATTGCCGCCATTTTGTTTCTGCCTTTGCTTGTAGCTTCTGTGTGGCTTTCCTATCTGCAAATAAATAAATTCAATTCCCAATCGTTTGCGGTCCAGGAAATAACCAGCCCTCCGGGTATTCGGTCTCAGGTGATTTTGCCTGACGGATCAAAAGTGTGGCTTAATGCCGAAAGCACGATTAAATTTCAGGTTCCTTTTCAGAAAGAAAGCCGAACGGTTGACATCTTGGGTGAAGCGTTTTTTGATGTAGCCAAAAATCCGGAACAACCATTTGTTGTTCAATCGGGACAGTTGAAGATTAGAGTTTTAGGGACACGATTCAATTGCAAAGCTTTTGCTGAGGATAAAAACATGGAGGTTGTCCTTGAAGAAGGAAAGATCGCACTGAGTATTAACGGCAGCAAAGGAACTGTTGAAGAAATAATGCGTCCCGGTGATCGTGCGGTTATCGAAACCGAAAGTGGAGAGACAATCATCCGAAAAGAAGAAATAAACAAATACATCGCGTGGCATACCGGGAAGCTGGTTTTCGACAATACGCCGATAGGAGAGGTCGCTCAGTTGCTCGAGCGGTGGTATGGAGTTGATGTGATTGTTGAGGATCAGGAAATTATGAATTACCGGTTTACGACCACCTTTACGAACGAATCACTTTTTCAGGTGATTGAGCTACTTGAATTATCATCGCCAATTCGTGTTAAATATGTTGTAGCCTCAATCGGGAAAAATAATCAGGCTGAAACCAAGTCAAAAGTTATTATAACCAAAAAATAAGAAGAACAGCAATGAAAATCTAACTCTTTAAACGAAGAGAGGAAGTGCGTCAACACTTCCTCTCGGGATTGCCCTGAACGGGCTGATCAAATAACGTCAGTAAATTTAATCATTCAAATCTATGAAAAAAAAGATGAAATTGTGTTGTCAGGCTTTGGCCGGGCATCGAAAAACCTTTCTAATTATGCGGGTTTCACTGTTTTTAATCCTGATAAGTGCTTTTCAGGTTCTTGCAGGAGTCAGCTATTCTCAGTCAGCACGTTTGTCGCTGAATATGAAAAATTCGACAGTCAGAGAAGTTTTGGCAACGATTGAAGACCGAAGCGACTTCTATTTTCTGTATAATAATCAACTGATTGATGTTGAGCGTAAAGTAAACGTTGACGTGAAAGACGAGAAGATCGATGCGATCTTGTCTGTGCTTTTCAACGATGGGAGTGTCAATGTGCTGATCCGGGATCGGCATATTATTCTGACTCCGGTGAATAATGTATCGGTTATTCAGCAACATAAATCGGTTTCCGGGAAAGTAACTGATAGTTCGGGGGTGCCTCTTCCTGGCGTTACCGTTGTTGTTAAAGGAACCCAGGCCGGAACAGTAACCACCGGTGACGGAAGTTTCTCGCTCTCCAATATTCCGGAAAATGCAACCTTACTGATATCTTTTGTTGGGATGAAAACACAGGAGGTTGAGGTCGCGTCTAAAAACAACCTGATTATTGTGATGGAGGTTGAAACTTTTGGGGTGGATGAGGTTGTTGTAACAGCATTGGGATTTAAACGTGAAGAAAAGGCTCTCGGATATGCCGTTCAAAAAGTGATGGGAGACGGATTGCAGACTGTTAAAGGGTTGGATTTGAGTACATCGCTGACTGGAAAAATTGCAGGGCTGATGGTCAAAAACAGTACTGAATTTGCCGCAGAACCCGATGTGCAGATACGCGGGGAAAAACCTCTTTTGGTTGTTGACGGTGTTCCATATGGCAATATGAGCTTAAGGGATATACCATCTGATGATATCGAGAACATCAGTGTGCTGAAAGGAGCAACAGCGTCTGCTCTTTATGGGTATCGCGGCGCCAGCGGTGCAATTATGGTAACCACCAAAAGAGGAAGTGCAGTAAAGGGTGTGTCGGTATCAGTTAATAGTGGCACCATGTTTACTGCCGGTTATTTGGCCATCCCCGAAATGCAGTCGACATACGGGCGGGTGGTGAATACAGGCACCAACACATATGCGCGTTCCGGAGATGGATCATGGGGCGTTCCTTTGGATGGGCGCGAAGTGATTCAGTGGGATCCGATTTCAAAAACGATGAAAGCAATGCCCTATTTGCCATTGGGAAAAAATAATTTCAGCAATTTTCTGAATCAGGGGTATATCCTGAATAACAACGTCAATGTGGTGCAACAAGGCGAATACGGCAGTTTCCGTACTTCGGCTACCTGGGTACAGAATAAAGGTCAGTATCCGAACTCACGGTTCGATAAAGTTACGTACAGCATGGGTGGAGACATGAAGATTAATAAATTCACGTTGTCGTCCAGCATGGCTTACAATAAGCAAATTTCGCCCAATTTAGGTTTTAGCGGTTATACGGGGTATGATCCGATGTATAACATGCTTGTTTGGGCGGCTCCTGACTATGATGTGAGAGACTATAAGGATTATTGGCTGATAAAGAATGAAGTACAAAACAGCAGTTATACTTCAACCAATAATAACCCGTATTTTGACAGGTATGAAAGAACTCACAGTATAAACCGCGATGTTTTTAACGGAACACTTGATTTAAATTATGAGTTTGCGCCGTGGCTCAAGGCAACTTTCCGATCTGGCTTTGATACATACAGCGATCGCCAGGAAATACAGATCTCGAAAGGCTCATTTCAAGGAGCTGGAACTGCTACGGTGATACAGGACGGAACACAGGTATGGGGCGAATCAGCTAAAGGCTCCTTCAATTTAGGTTTGGGCAGAGGATATAGTTTTAACAATGATTTCTTGCTCTCCGGGAAACAAAAGATAAACCATTTCTCTTTGGAAGGTTTTGTTGGAGGAACAATATATTATCGTCAGGATGAAGGTATTGAGTCGAGAACACAAGGAGGACTATCGATTCCGGCTTTCTATTCGCTTAAAGCTTCAGTAAATCCGGTTGCTGTCAATTCAAGGATAAGCAAGCAACAGGTAAACAGTTTGTACGGACGCTTGGGGGTGTCATGGAAAAGTTTGGTTTATGCGGAAGGTACCCTTCGTAACGACTGGAGTTCTACTTTGCCTGAATCAACACGCTCATATCTTTACCCATCGGTAGCAGCGAGCTTTATTGTTTCGGAGTTGCTGCCTGAGATGAATTGGCTCTCACTGTGGAAACTGCGTGGTTCCTGGACCTCGTCCAAAACACCTGCCGGAATTTATAACATTAATTCAGTTTATTCCATTACCAATAATGCCTGGGGAAGTTTAAGCTCTGCAGCATTGCCCGGTACCATCAGGGGAACAGATGTTCGCCCGGAGTCTGCATCGACGTTTGAAATTGGTACGGTCGTTAATTTCTTTAAAAACAGAGCCTCGCTTGACGTATCATACTACAATAAGCGGATGTACGACTTTTTGAAGTCAACGGGTATCAGCCCGTCTTCCGGCTATTCAACTAATTTCATCAACATCGATGAAGAGATTACACGTAAAGGGATTGAGGTATCCGCTAACGGAACACCCTTAAAAACCGACAACTGGCAGTGGGATATTTCAGTGAACTGGTCGACTTATGCCCGGTATTATACGAAGCTGGATTCTGTTTTTTCTGCCGATAAGCCATGGGTGAAAAAGGGGGAGCGAGTTGATCATTATGTTCTTCGAGATTACCAGAAGGATGCTGAAGGAAATATAATACACAACAATGGGTTGCCTCTGTATTCGGCATACGACTCGAAGTTTGGATATTCTGATCCGGATTGGATCTGGGGGGCGAGTTCAACGCTGCGCTATAAAAACTGGCAGTTGAATATTTCGGTTGACGGGCGTGTTGGCGGATTGGCCCAAACAACTACAGAGATGTACATGTGGAGGGCAGGCTCTCATCCAAATTCAGTTGTTCCGGAGAGATATCTTGACGCGACACAATCTGGAACTAAAAACTATGTAGGACAGGGAGTTAAGGTGATTTCTGGAACAGTTGCATATGATACATATGGCAATATTACAAGTGATACCCGGGTATTTGCAACAAACGATGTTGCGGTAACATATAAAACATATTTGGAAA
>JAEUSS010000456.1 GCA_016788685.1 Prolixibacteraceae bacterium
AGTACCCCGGTTGTAAATACTGCTGACCGGATAGTAAAAGGTAAAAAACTGGTAAATACGCTCGGATGTAACGATTGCCATTCTCCTAAGGTGATGACAGCAATGGGGCCCGTTCCTGATACTCTTCGCCTGCTTTCGGGCCATCAGGCCGATGAGGAATTGCCGGCTTACGATGCGGCCATATTGAAATCATATGTTCTTTTCAATATGAACAACACCGCTACCATCGGACCATGGGGCACTTCATTTGCGGCTAACCTGACCCCGGATCAGACCGGAATCGGAAACTGGAGCGAAGAACAATTTTTTCAGGCTATGAAACATGGTAAATTCAAGGGACTCGAGAATAGCCGCAACCTTCTTCCTCCCATGCCCTGGCAGTCGTATGCCCAAATGGATGATGAAGACCTGAAAGCAATTTTTGCCTACCTTAAAAGTATTAAACCGGTGAACAACCTCGTCCCGATGGCTATTCCGCCTTCCGCACAGTAATCGGGAAAGTTTTAAAAGTGTAGAAAAATTACTCTGATTACTCGGCATGCCGAATACCTGAAGTAAACGGATTCGGATAAACTATAAAACCGTCGCGGGCCCCAATAGCCCATGACGGTTTTTTAGTTTGTACTGCCGTAGCAGCCAATCGTTGCCTCTGTGCGACTTCGCCTTTTTTATATGGGAGGTGTCATTTCCTTTAAAAATGCTTTCAGCTTCTCGTCCAGCATCGGCGACAGTTCGTCGGCAACTTTCCGGTGATACATGTTTAGCCAGTTGATTTCTTCCGGAATCAGCAAATCTTTATCGATACCCCTGATGTCAATCGGGCAAAGCGTCAGGGTGTCGAAACACAGGAAATCGCCAAATCCGGTGGTTTCGTCTTTCACACAAACCATCATATTTTCGGTTCTTAGCCCGTATTCGCCTTGCCTGTACAAAGCCGGTTCGTTCGACAACACCATGCCTGCTTCAATAGTCTGGTCGTTAAATTCCTGACGGATACTCATCGGACCTTCGTGTACATTAAGGAAATAACCGACTCCATGCCCCGTTCCGTGCCCGTAATTGAGTCCATGTTTCCACAGGTCTTTCCGCGCCAGAATATCGAGGTGATAACCACGTGTATTGGCCGGGAACTTCGCCAAACTCAGCGCAATCATGCCTTTCAGTACGAGGGTAAAGTCTGTTTTTTGCTGTTGCGTAAGTTCCGAAAGTACAACGGTTCGGGTAATGTCGGTGGTTCCGTCCGGGTATTGGCCTCCGGAGTCAATAAGCAGGAATCCGTCCTTTTCAAGCTGCAGGGCATTTTCTTCAGAAACATGGAAATGAACGATTGCTCCGTGTTCTTTGTATCCGACAATGGGAAAGAAGCTGATGCCCCTGAAATCGGTTTGTTTGGCTCGAAATTCAGTAAGTTTCTCAGCTATTGTATATTCCGTTATTTGTTTTTTACCGAGGTTTTGATCAAGCCAATAAAGGAATTCAACCATCGCGGCACCGTCTTTCCGCATAGCTTGCCTGATGTTACTGATTTCAGCCTCCGTCTTGATGGCCTTCAGTTTACACGGCACCGACATTCCGCTGATTACCGTGCAATGTCCGGGAATATTCTTCCGGATTGCTTGATTGGTGCGGTCAGCATCAAATAAAATCCGGGATGAAGCCGGCAGCTGAAGAAGGAAGTCTGAAAATTCGCTGTATTCCCTGGTTTGAATTCCCTCGGAGGCGAGTTTGTTTTTCAGTTCCGTAGATATTTTATCGCTGCTGATAAATAAAACGGTTTGTTCGCGGGAAATGCAGGCATACGAGATAAATACCGGATTACATTCCACATCGTTTCCCCGGAGATTGAACGTCCAGGCCAGATCGTCAAGCGCGGTAACAATCTGCAGATTAGCTCCTGATTTTTCCAGTTCGCTGCAAATATTTTCGAGTTTGGTTTGGCGGTCAGTACAGGCAAACCGGAGCTCGTGCTCATAAACCAGGTTTACGGGCAGCTTTGGGCGGTCGGTCCAGATTGAGTCCAGTAAATCACCCGACTCATTCAGTATCATTCCGGATTGGGCGAGGCTGTTTTGCAGAATACCAAACTGCCTGGCTGAAATGCACCATTCATCGGTTCCAACCTTCGCTCCGGAACTCAGATTGGTCTTCAGCCATTCGTCCGGCTCCGGATGGCCGGGAACGCGTATTTTGACCAACTCGATGCCGGTTCCTGAAAGTTCGTCTTCAGCCTGGAGAAAATAGCGGGAATCGGTCCAAAGCGCAGCCTTGTGATGACTGATAATAACCATTCCGGCCGAACCGGTAAAGCCTGAGATGAAGGAACGAGTTTGCCAGTGAGCAGGTAAATATTCGCTCAGGTGCGGATCGGTTCCGTAGATGACGTAGGCATCCAGTCCGGTACGCTGCATCTTGAGACGCAGTTCGCTGATTCGGTGCTTAATAATTTCCTTCACGCTGAATGAGTTCATTAACAATGTTTTTCATCGAAATGGAGGGCAATTCTTCCAGATCGACCTCTTGCGGTTTAATAAATTCGAAGGACGAAATATCGTCCATGGCTGTCATCTGGCTGAAACTTTCTGTTCGGGCCAGAAAAGCCAGATCAAGTGTGAAAACAGAATATCCGGAGAAAACATATTCGTTTGGAAAAGAGCCGAAATACCGGAGCGAATGGACGGTAATGCCCAGCTCTTCCTGAATCTCACGGATAGCAGCCTGCTCACCGGTTTCCATGGGATCAATAAACCCGCCGGGCAAGTCGAGTTTGCCAAAATGCGGATCGATGGCCCGCCGGGTAAAAAGTAATTCGCCCTGATCATTAAAAAGCAGAACGGCTACCGCGGCGGCAGAGTTGATGTAATAATTGAAGGAGCAATCTTCGCATTTAAACGAACGATCACTCGTCGCCGTAAAATGTGCCGATCCGCATTTGGGACAAAATTTCAGGACATTTACGGGATGTGTGCTTGTGTACATGAAACGAGTTTGAATTGATTTGGCTATCGCTGTCTTGATTTATAAACAGCTAATAGCCAGGTTGTAATTAAGTTTTATTTGGTAATTCCCTGTGCTTTCATCCATTGGGCAAACAGGTTGGGCCACTGGTCGACAGGCAGATTTTTTTTATTCATGCCAAAACCGTGACCACCATCTCTGAAAATGTGCATTTCGGCAGGGATCTTATATTTTTTGAGGGCCAGGTAAAATTCGATGGAGTTGCGTGGTGGTACACCTTTGTCATCGTCAGCAAGAATCAGAAAAGTTGGAGGGGTTTGAGGTGAAACGTGCAGCTCATTCGAGTATTTTTCGACCAATTCCCATTTATTCCCCGGTCCGATCAGGTTGACCCGCGACCCCATGTGGCCGAACTCTTCGTTGAAAGTGATAACCGGGTATAGCAACAGCATAAAATCGGGGCGGCAACTGTATTTTTCAACCGGATCTGTTGCATCAGGTTTTCCCAAATCAAATTTAGTCCCTGCTGTTGACGCCAGATGCCCTCCGGCAGAAGAACCGGCGATACCTATCCTGGCGGGATTAATTCCCCATTCTGCAGCTTTTTGCCGAACCAGGCGGATGGTGCGCTGGGCGTCTTTTAACGGAATCTGATCGTGTCCGTACGGCAGGCGATATTTAAGAACGATTCCCGCAACGCCTTGCTGAGCAAGCCATTCGGCCATGTCGTAACCTTCGTGGTCCATGGCTTCAATCCAGTATCCGCCTCCGGGGCAAATAACTACCGCGGCTCCGGTGTTGACGCCCTGTTTGGGCAGGTACACGTATATTTCGGCTTCCGATACATTTCTGACCCGTTTGCCTTCAAAAGTCTCTTCGGGCAATGTCATTCCGTTACTGTCGGGCGCGCCGTTGGGCCATACTTTTAGTTTGAAATCTTGTGCCATGGCTGATATCGTAATAACTACTGATGCTAAAATTGCTAAAGTGGTTTTCATGCTGATTAAGATTTTGCGCCGACAAAGTAGTGTTCTTTGTCGGAAAAAAGAATATTAAAACTGGTTAATGATCCGTAAATGCGTGTAATATACTGCTGCATATTTACTTTTTCCTCATCCGACAAGGAGGGATGACTGTTGATGTTTTGTTCCAGAACGCGAAGCCGATCCCTGACCATCACTATTTTGTGAAAGAAACCTTCAATTGGAATTTCTTTAGGTTTCAGGGCGGGATTGGCTGGTTGCAAAAGCATGTTTCCACCCGCCCATTTGTCGCCCAGGGGTACAATTTCCTGAAGTGCCCCCTGTTCTTCAAGGACAAAACGCAGTACTTTTTCAATTTCGGCCAGGGTAAGCGAGTTTTTGGGCTTTTCTTCCGGAGTTTCAATCACCTCCAGTTCGTTGTTCCGTTTGGTAATCTCAATTTTTCCGCCTCTTTCAAAAAAGATTTCATAAGAGGTTATTTTGTTTTTGCTGACAATTCCTTCGCCGTAGCGCGGATGGTCAACACGGGTTCCTGCAGCCAGTTCTTCCATTGGTGTTGTTTTAGGTTTATTGAGGGATCTAAAAATACGAATTTATGCCAAACCGCCCCGGGCGAATGTTAAAATTTTGTAAGCATAAAAAGCCGCGCGTTGATTACTGATAAAATCGTTTATTTTTGCGGAATGTTTTTCACGTTAATCGCAAAAGGAATCTTAATTGGTTTGTTGGTCTCGATCCCGTTGGGACCTATTGGAGTATTGGTCATTCAGCGGACCGTAAATAAAAGCCGTACTGCCGGGTTGTTGTCGGGGATGGGGGCTGCATTGTCGGACACGCTTTATGCTATCATTGCAGGCTTTAGCCTGACCTTTATTCTCGATTTTATTCGTGAAAACGAAATTTTATTTCAAACGATAGGCGCCCTGGTCGTGCTGGCACTGGGGATTCATATTTTTTTCAAAAATCCGGTCAGAGATTTACGCCGGAACCGGCTTCGGGGAAATACACATTTTCAGGATATTATATCAAGCTTTCTGGTAACGTTTTCGAATCCGCTTACCGTTTTTGTTTTTCTGGCCGTATTCACCAGCTCGGGCGTTGCAATAAGCCTGGAGCAGCCGTATCATTCGGTCATTGTGATCCTTGGCATTTTTACCGGCGCTTTTATCTGGTGGTTCTCGCTGTCGGGTATTGTCAGTCTTTTCAGGCACAAAATAAATCTGCGGATCTTATGGTGGATCAATAAAACTGCTGGGGCTATTATCGTTATTTTTGTGCTGGTGACCGTGTTGGTAATGGTACAGAAAAATCTGAGTATTTCCTGAAGTATACTCCTGCACCATTTGGTATTTAACTTTTCTGATGAAACAACCGGGTTATTTCGTCGATGAAGTATTTGGGGGCTGCAACCGGCTTGTTGGTTCGTGAGCTGAAAAATACCAAAACCGTTTCTCCGGAATTTATCAGTTCTCCTTTCTCGTTATATATCTCTGTTTTTATCGGGAACTTCACTTTCGGAATGGTATCGATGATTGTCCGGATGGTTAGCAGGTCATCGTAATAAGCTGATTTCAGGTAATTTATTTTTAAACTGCGGGCAGGAAGCATGATGCCCAGTTCTTCCATTTGTTTGTAGGTAAACCCCAGGTCGCGAATCATTTCTGTTCGCCCGATTTCATAATAGCGGGCATAATTTCCGTAATAAACTACGCCCATCTGGTCGGTATCCTCGTAGTAAACCCGAATTTTGGTTTCGGTAATAATCATTGTGAGAAACGGCTTATTTAAATGGTGAATTGGGTTCTTTTGCCATGTGGCTGTATGTCAGTCTGTCGACAAGTGAAGGGAAGAGTTTCCCAAGAAAAACAGTAAGTTTCCCTTCAACGAAAGTCAGGATCAG
>JAEUSS010000461.1 GCA_016788685.1 Prolixibacteraceae bacterium
CGACGGAAGCGGCAAGCAGGTCTATTACAACCATTTTGAAAATGCGATTTTCGGTTCGGCAGGAATGGGAGAGAGCGGAGCAATCAGTTTCTCACTGAATAATAACCTGGAAGCAAAGGTGCTGGAAACCAACGACACCATTGCATCAAAAGACGAAAAGCAAAAGTTCAAGAAGGTAAAGATTATTGATGTGAACATGAATGCTTCGTACAACATGATCGCCGACTCGTTTAAACTCAGCCCGATTGGCTTATCAGCACGAACAACCATCAGAGGCATCAATGTCAATATGGGAGCCTACCTGGATCCTTATATGGTCGATCAAAAGGGCAACAGATACGATGAGTATGTCTGGAATCACCGGAGCGGGTTTAAAAAACTGGGACGTTTAACCAATGCCAACATGTCTTTCGGGATGAATTTTGAATCGAAGAAAGACAAAAAAGAAGCCGAAGGAGATAAAGACCAGTCGGAAGATAAAGATGTTTTGCAGAAAGACGAACCGGAGTACGTTGACTTTAACATCCCCTGGAGTTTTCGGTTCGATTATTCATTTTATTACAACAATCCTTTCAGGCCGGACAGCAATGGCCGAATGAAAAGTACCATCAACCAGAGCCTCAATTTTGGGGGACGGCTCAGTCTGACGGACAAATGGCAAATGGATATGAATACAAACTTCGATATTCAGGCCATGAAATTTTCGTTCACCAACATCAACATTAGCCGCACATTACACTGCTGGACGATGTCCTTCAGCTTTGTGCCGTTTGGCGACCGGAAAAGCTACAGTTTTAACCTTTCTGCCAGCTCGTCGATACTGCGCGACCTGAAAATCAACAAGCAGAGTTCCTGGCGCGACAATTAACCGGCATATCTCCGCAGTTTAAAAAAATCAGCATTTTGTAACTTATTTTATATCTATTGCCAATTTTGTTGAACAATCTGATAAAAAAAATGTCTAATTTGCGTGTAAAATCATGAACTGATTTTTGTACGGTATAATTTCAGTTGCTTTTAAGAATCTGGACCGGTAACATTCTGAATCAGAAAAAGAAATTGAATCTAAGACATTTAAGATGAATTTTCAGAAGAAAATATTAATTATTGAAGATGACCAGAATCTGGGTGATATGATCCAACAGATTCTGGTTTTTCATAAATATGATGTTTGTTTTGCGGGTAATGGTGCTGCCGGAATACAAAAAGCTTTCGAATATAGCCCGGATCTGATATTGTGCGACATCAATATGGAACCGCCCAACGGATATCAGGTATACAAAGTTCTGGAAGAAAGTTCCATCCTGAACCGGATTCCGTTTATCTTTTTGACCGGAAGTTCGGAGCTGGAAGATATTCGGTTTGGCATGTCACTCGGAGCCGATGATTACATCGTAAAACCTTTCAGGAATGATGACCTGATTAAAACCATCGAAAAGCGGCTCGAAAAATTTAAGGCCATCAGGGAGGATTCAAACAAGGAGTTTAACCGGTTATTCGACCTTTCGCCGGCTGGAATATTCATTTTTGACGGACAAAAGATATTCAGGACTAATCCTGCATTCAGGACATTACTTCAGCTCGGAAATGAGGATCCGGCAGGCCGCAGCCTCAGTGAGTTTATCGATCCTCAATCGATCGCTAAATTGCGAGGAAAAATATCCGGATACCTGACAAACAGAAGTGAGATTTACAATGATACTGTGGGCCTGAAAAACAATGGCAAAGAAAGCACACCAATGAAACTGGTCGTTTCTGAATTTGAAAAATTTTCAAAATACACCCTTTTTATCGGCCTGCTTTCTTCGGCAGCTGAACCAACGATAACGGCCAATGAATCTCACTATGTCAAAGACATTTACAGTCTCCTGAAGCGTGAGAACATTAAGATATCTGAAACATTAGGCGAAGAAATCACCAATATTTTCAAACAGAAGAATCTGAATATTAAAAATCAAACCAATTCTTTTTTCACAAAGCGTGAAAGCCAGGTGCTTTATCTTTCGATGGAGGGTTTGCCCATAAAGACAATAGCCGACAGGCTGGAAATCTCCGACCGGACTGTGGAAAAGCATCGTACCCGCCTTATGGAGAAATCGGGTGCTAACAATATGATTGAAGTAATTATATTCGCGCTGCGTAATAGCCTGGTTGAAATTTAGGCGAAGGAAGCCAAAAAAAACGGGCAACATTCCGATTGGAAGGTTGCCCGTTTTTCTATCTAGAATGGCAGATCGTTTCCGGAATCATCAGCCATTTCCGGAGGAATATCACCTGCTGTGAATTCCGGAGGATAGCTTCTGGCGGCACTTACCGTACCTGCCCGTTCAATTTTCCATGCATTGATGTTGTGGTACCATTTGCCGTTGAAATCGCGCGATTCAACCGAAAAGAAGACTTCAAGCTCTGATCCTTCACTCATTCCGTCGATCAGTGATATTTTATCGCCAAACAGCGTAAAACAGACCTTCTTCGGGAACTGCTCGTTGGTTTCAATCACAAAATCCTGCTTCTTCCATTCTTTACCTGCTTTACTTACCCCTGATTCAACTTTCAGAATTTGAACCAGAGTTCCTTTTACCTGCATGCTCATTTGTATACTTTATTTTTGGTTAGCAGAAACAAAAAAAAGCACTCTTGCATGATACATACAAGAGTGCTCTGT
>JAEUSS010000483.1 GCA_016788685.1 Prolixibacteraceae bacterium
GCACCACCTACCATTTACCGTTTTCTAATCAAAGAAGACCTGGCTAAATTCGATTTAAGTGCCCTTAAATACTGCGTTGTTGCCGGCGAACCGCTTAATCCTGAAGTTTATAAACGTTTTCTGGATGCCACCGGTATTAAACTGATGGAAGGATACGGACAAACCGAACTGACCGTGGCAATGGCAACTTATTCGTGGATGGAGCCTAAGCCAGGATCGCTGGGCAGGCCTTCACCGGGATATCACATTGATCTGGTGGACGAAGAAGGCAATTCGTGTGAAATAGGAGAGGAGGGACAGATCGTTATTTATACCGGCCAGAAGGCTCCTGCAGGCATGTTCAACGGCTATTACCGCGATGAAAAACTGACCGCAAAAGTCTGGCACAATCACATTTATTATACAGGAGACATGGCCTGGCGCGACGAAGATGGCTATTACTGGTTTGTCGGACGCGCCGATGATGTAATCAAAAGTTCAGGTTACCGGATCGGGCCTTTTGAAGTGGAAAGTGCCCTGATCGAACATCCGGCAGTCCTGGAATGTGCCATTACCGCCGTTCCCGATCCGGATCGGGGACAGGTAGTAAAAGCAACAATCGTTCTGGCAGCCAATTACCGGGCCAGCGACGAACTGGCAAAAGAGCTTCAGGAGCATGTAAAAAAAGTTACAGCTCCTTATAAATATCCACGGATCGTTGAGTTTGTTGATGAACTTCCGAAAACCATCAGCGGAAAAATCCGCAGGGTTCAGATTCGGGAAGAGGATGAAAAAGAATAGTATTCCGTTATCTGTCGGATACATCTGATTTGTTGCGAATTGCAAGTTTCCGGGTTCCGGGTTGTTATCGCGCCCCCTGAAACTTGCAACACGTAACGATTTTCTGCGACTGAACACTTTTTAAACTACCTTTGCGGCGAATAAAATTTTAGAACAGTGACTTTTCAAGAATTAAACTTAAATACCCCGCTGCTGAATGCCTTAAACGATCTGGGCTTTGAAAATCCAACCCCCATTCAGGAAAAGGTCTATCCGGTGGTCAGTTCGGGACGCGATGCCGTTGGGATTGCTCAAACCGGAACAGGAAAAACTTTTGCTTACCTGTTACCGATTTTACGCCAACTTAAATTTTCTGATCAAAAACATCCCCGTATACTAATTGTGGTTCCAACACGGGAGTTAGTGCTTCAGGTGGTCGGCGAAGTGGAGAAACTCACTAAATACATGAATGTAAGAGTTATTGGTGTCTATGGAGGAACAAATATCAATACCCAGAAACAAGTAGTTTACAATGGGATGGATATTTTGGTCGCCACTCCAGGCCGACTGGTTGATTTGGTGATGACTGGTGTTTTGCGCCTGAAATCCATACAAAAACTGGTAATTGACGAAGTTGACGAGATGCTCAACCTGGGTTTCAGGCCGCAACTGATGAGTTTTATGGAAAGTTTGCCCGTTAAAAGACAAAACCTGATGTTCTCGGCCACTTTGACCGAGGAAGTTGCCACATTGATCGACAGTTATTTTTATGAACCTGTAACCATTGAAATTGAAAGTCAGCGGACTCCGCTGGAGCAAATCGCCCAGTATTTTTATGCTGTTCCCAATTTTTTCACCAAAATAAACCTGCTCGAAAATTTACTCACAAATGCTGAAGAGTTCAACCGCGTATTGATCTTTGCGGCAAGCAAACAGGTGGCCGACCGCATTTCTGAACTGATTGAACCTCTGTTTCCGGAGCAAACCGGAGTTTTACACTCCAACAAATCTCAAAATTACCGGATCAATTCGCTTGAACGATTCAAAAACGGGACAAACCGTATTTTAATCGCGACTGATGTTGCTTCCAGAGGTTTGGATATTATTGGTATTTCGCACGTCATCAATTTCGATGTGCCGGAAATCCCGGAAGATTATATCCACCGCATTGGCCGGACAGGCCGTGCAGAACAGTCGGGAATTGCCATCACTTTTGTGAATGAGCCCGAAATGAAACACCTTTCGGTGATTGAGCAGTTCATAAACCGGCACCTCGAAGAAAAACCACTTCCTTCGGGATTAAAAATTTCAAACGTTTTTACCGACGAAGAACGCCCCGTTCTGTTCGATAAGGATTATATCGGAAAACCTAAAGGAATTGCAGAATCTCAGGGGGCTTTTCACGAGAAGAAAGAAAAGAACAAAAAAGTAAATCTGGGAGGCCCCGGCGAACGTAATCCGCGAAAAACGAAGCCCGTGAACCGTGGGGTACTGAAAAAAAGATCGTCTAAAGGCAAATGATTCAGCGCTGCATAAGCTGCATAATCTTCATCGCATTATGATGGTTTGAAAAAGCATCTTCGAGAATCAGTTTTCGCTTCTCAATTTCTTCGGAATTAAAATCCTGCAAAACCAGTTTATTAATCTGGCTGATCATTTCGTCTGCCGTGTCAGCCAGCACACACAGGTGCTCGAGTCCGGTCTTATGAATCATCGGAGTATTGGCTATGCAAAATCGGCCGGAGAAAAGCGATGCAAGTAACTTCAGTTTCAGTCCGGTATCCTGAAACGTAGGCAGCAGGCTGATATGCGCATTCTGAATCAAACTTTCCATTTGCTCTTCACCGGGATTTAAAACCAGCTGAATATCCGGAATCCGGCTTACCTTCTTTATTAATCGTTCCGGAGGATTTTTTCCGGCAATAATCACTTTCTGACTAATTTTTGAGAATACATTCTTTAGCAGGTATTCAACCGCCTGAAGATTTTCCGACACTGAAAGATTCCCGTGAAACAGGATGTAATTTCCGCGACCAACCCTGGACTTGATTTCACTGAACGGGTGAAAGGCCGGAACAAAATGCGAGTGCCCGTATTGGTGGTCGAAATAAAAGTTGTCATTGGGCGAGATGCAAAGCAGGTGAGACGCATGCCGAAGAATTTCTTCGTAGTTTCTCAGCTTCCATGCTTCCATCCTGAAGAATATTCTCTTGAAAAGATTGGGTTCTGACAGGTACAGATTCCAGTAATAATCGTGTTCAATATTGTGTGTCCGGACCAAACGAAGATGATTTTTCAGTGCCGGATGGTCGAGATAACTGCAGGTATGCAGCCCTTCAAACAGAACAGGACATCTATTTTTAGATAAATTATTTATTAACTGGCTGTTAGTTCGGGTTACTACAATGTATGGTTTAGCCGAAAACTGATAGCGAAGCCCATACTTTCTGGGGTAATAAAAAACCTTCGCGCAATATTTTTCGAGTTCTGAAGCTTGCGGACGGTTGTATTCGAAACAATGCAGATAAACAGTCACCCCACATTCGGAAAGGGCTTTCACCTTATAAAAAACATCTATCACTCCGCCGTAATCGGGAGGATAAGGAATGTTAAAAGCGACCAGTTGTATTGCTGTTTCCACGGTTCAGAATTTATCCTAAATATAAAAAATAAAAAACCACGAAGCTGTTGCTGCCCCGTGGTTTTATTTACCTTCAGAAATATTTTCCTCTAATCAGTCAGTTTCACTCCGCCATACCGGCTGGTGATTGAAACCGATCCGCCGCCTGAACCGACAGTACCATCGAGCGAAAAACGGTGATTGTCCCTGATCCGGTTTCCCTTGTAGCGGTTATCCGGATAGCTTAATTCGCAATAATCGCAAACGGCCTGAAGCCTGTAGTTCAGTTCATTCAGTCCAATGTTGATCCCTCCGTAACTGTTGACAATCTTGATTTTGTCGAATCGGGCATCCACTTTGCTGATC
>JAEUSS010000493.1 GCA_016788685.1 Prolixibacteraceae bacterium
TACACTTTTCCAATTTTGTTCTTTTCCAACAGAATTGGTTTTCGATACCATTTACGTAAGCTTAGTTTCGACAATTCAGGTATTTTTCGTTCCGGAGCAAAACCGATGGCTTTTTTAAACAGAGCGCTGCCGGTGAGCAGGTTGGCAATCGGCCTGAAAACCAAACCCAGCCTGTTGATACGCGGT
Organism: Prolixibacteraceae bacterium; assembly: GCA_016788685.1. Taxonomy (GTDB): domain Bacteria; phylum Bacteroidota; class Bacteroidia; order Bacteroidales; family Prolixibacteraceae; genus Aquipluma. Next base: position 187 of record JAEUSS010000493.1, read on the forward strand.
AAATAGGCAATCAGCAGCGATCGTATCGGGAAACCATGCTGGTCGTAATATTGCTGCAAGAATTCGGCTTTAAACTTCGCCATGTCAATGTTCGACGGGCATTCGGATTTGCAGGCTTTGCACGACAGGCAAAGGTCGAGTACCTGAAGCACCTCTTCCGAATCGAAAGCGTTCGGTTTTTGAGGCCGGGTCAGGTATTCGCGTAAAACATTGGCCCGTGCCCGGGTCGATTTATCTTCGTCGCGGGTAGCCATATAACTCGGGCACATACTTCCGCCGGTCAGGTTGCTTTTGCGGCAGTCGCCCGAGCCGTTGCACATTTCTACCGAACGCAGAAGGTCGCCGTGCGGGGCGTAATCAAAAAGTGTATTGGCCCTGAAAGATGGTTGCCCCATCAGTAGCCTCAAATCTTTGGTAATGGGAGGAGTGTCTACAATCTTGCCCGGGTTCAGTATGTTTTGAGGGTCCCAGGTGTATTTCAGTTTTCGGATCAGTTCGTAATTGTGCTGCCCGAGCATGAGCGGGATAAATTCACCGCGCAGGCGTCCGTCGCCATGCTCGCCACTCAGCGACCCTCGAAACTTTTTCACCAGTTCTGCGACTTCGCGGGCCAGCTTATGGTAAATCTTTACATCTTCCGGATCTTTCAGGTTTAGCAGAGGCCGGAGGTGTAATTCGCCCGTAGCAATATGCCCGTAATAAACACAGGTCAGTCCGTGCCGGGCAATGATGCGGTCAAATTCGCTGATGTATCCGGGCAGATAATCCGGCGCAACAGCTGTGTCTTCAATTACCGTAACGTTGCGCTTGTCGCCCGGAATATTGGAAAGCAAACCCAGTCCGGCTTTGCGGAGTTCCCATATTTTTCTGATGCTTTCTTTGTCGGTGAACAGCGGGAAATGATAACCGTAGCCTTCTCGCCGGAGGTCTTCTTCCAACCTTCGCGCTTTCTCCTGAATTTCCTCTTCCGAATCGGCTGAAAATTCGATGGTCAGAATGGCCTTGGGATTTCCTTCGATAAAAAAGCGGTTTTTGCGCTGGTCGATATTTTCAAGTGTGCAGTTCAGGATAATGTCGTCGGTCAGTTCAATCGCATCCGGTTTGTGTTTAAGCGCTGCAATATTTCCGTAGAAAGCGTCTTCCAGCGTGGAGAAATGGGCGCATACCAATCCCTGAAACCGGGGCGGCAGCGGGACCAGATTGAGCTTGATTTTGGTGACGAAAACGAGAGTGCCTTCAGAGCCGGCAAGCAGCTTGCAGAAGTTGAACGATTTGCCGTTGTTGGTGAATGGGTCGGTATCGAGTAATACATCCAACGCGTAGCCGTTGTTTCGTCTTGTCACTTTGGGATCAGGAAACTCATTTCTGATTTGTTGCTGATTGAATGCGTCGGCAAGCGTTTCCCGAATATTCCGGTAGATTTTGGTTTCCAGCAGTTCCGGATTTCCGGAGCATTTGGCCTCAAATTCTTCCGTAGTCAGCGCTTTAAAAGTAATGTCAGAACCGTCAGAAAGGATGCCTTCCACTTCCAGAATGTGTTCGCGGGTACTGCCGTAGATGAGCGAATGCAGTCCGCATGAGTTGTTGCCAAGCATTCCGCCGATGCAGCAGCGATTGGCGGTCGAAGTTTCAGGAGCAAACTGCAAACCGTGTTTGGCCAGATGCTGGTTTAATTCGGCCAGAACAACACCGGGTTCCACTTCAATCCATCGTTCTTCGATGTTTAATTCGCCTGTTTTATTCAGGTATTTTGAAATGTCGGCAACAATCCCAGGACCGACCACCTGCCCGGCGAGCGAGGTGCCGCCGGCCCGCGGAATGACCGAAGTTCCTGTTTTTCGGGCAAAATCAATGATCTTGCGGATATCTTCCCTGTTCCTGGGGCGGGTAACAGCC
>JAEUSS010000512.1 GCA_016788685.1 Prolixibacteraceae bacterium
ATTGCCAGGCCTGCCAGATTAACTGCGCTGCGGGCTTCAAGCAACTCCGGACTTTGCTCCAGAGCTTTTTCCCACAATTCGTCGTAACTCAGATTCATTTTTACAGGAATGTGTTTCCTGACCACCACTTCAGTTTTTAAATCACGGCATAAAATCAGGTTGAGGTCTGAGATGGTATTGCTCAGTACAGCCAACTGTTTCATGTAATTGGCACTGTCAGCATTCATATCTACGGTTGCCTGAAGGTAGGATAATTCGGAGCCGCTGCCCAGGCTAACCCGCGCTTTGGAGAACTGTCGGCGCTGCGTGGAAATTTGCAGGGCTTCGTGGTATAAACCGAGTATTTGCTGCTGAACCACAATGTCAAAATAAATGCGGCTGACCTGCGATACCGTGTTTTCGATAACACCTCTCAGCTGAGTGTTACTTAGTTGCTGGAGCTCGTTCAGTTTATCGCGCTGGATAAACATGTTGAACCCGTCAAAGACGGTCCACGAAAGCTGAATTCCCGCGTTCTTGTTATTCGTTTTGGCATCAGCCACATCGCGGACTCTTCCGTCAAAGTACTCGGCGTGCGAATTGTTTATGGCAATTGACCGGGTTCCGCTCAGATCAAGCTTCGGCAACATTCCGGCATTTCCGGCCGAATTGTTTATGCCCGAAATCTCCGCGGTATTTTCGGCCAGTGAGATGGAATAATTGTTCTGAAGTGCCAGAACAATTGCATCTTCGAGCTTGAGAGTATCCTGTGCAATGGTCAGGGATGCCTGCATTACAATGATGGAAATCAGAATGGTCCGTAGTTTCATTTTCAGTTTGGTTTCAGATTTTAGTTGACGGCCCGATCCTCCTCAGTTTTCTGAAGGGCAGGGGCGACTGTTTTCCTTGAAAAATAGGTATAAAGCGCCGGAATAACATACAGGGTCAGCACCAAGGCAAACAACAATCCCCCGATGATAACTATTCCCATCGATACGCGGCTCTTGGCTCCGGCACCTAAGGCCAGCGCGATTGGAAGAGCGCCGAGTACGGTGGCCAGGCTGGTCATCAGAATGGGCCTGAAACGCTGGGTGGCTGCTTCAACAGCGGCATTTAACCGGTTAGCGCCTGCTTCTTTTTTCTGATTCGCAAATTCAACGATCAGGATGCCGTTTTTGGTTACAATTCCGATGAGCATAATCATCCCGATCTGGCTGAAAATATTGATCGTCTGGCCAAACAGGATCAGTGAAAGCAGCGCTCCGGCCACCGCCAGAGGAACGGTGAACATGATGACCATCGGGTCGCGGAAACTCTCGAACTGGGCTGCAAGTATAAGGTAAATCAGAACGAGAGCAAGGGCAAAAGCAAAGAGGAGCGTATTCGAACTTTCGGCAAAATCGCGCGAGGGACCCGAGAGGCTGGTTGAATAGGTGTCGTCCAATACCTCAGCGGCAATTTGGTTCATGGCTTCGATACTCTGTCCGAGTGTGTAGCCGTTTGCCGGGTTGGCCGAAACGGTAGCCGAAACATACCGGTTGAAGCGGTAAAGCTGAGGTAAACTCGAATTGTACTTCACCTGAATCAGGTTGTCGAGCTGAACCAGTTCCGATTGGCGGTTCCGGACATAAACCGTACTTAAGTCCATCGGGTTGTCGCGAAAAGTACGGTCAGCCTGACCAATAACCTGATACTGCTTGCCGTTGTAAATGAAATAGCCCATGCGCTGTCCGCTGAAAAACAGTTGCAGGGTCTCGGCAATGTCTCGGATGGTGACGCCCAATGTGCGCGCCCGGTCTCTGTCAATCTGGATGGTCATTTCAGGTTTGTTGAATTTCAGGTTGAGGTCGACGACCTGAAAAGCAGGATCGGCCTGAGCTTTCTCCATAAATTCGGGCAACACTTTCTTTAGTTTTTCCAATGTTGGCGCCTGGATGACGTATTGCACCGGAAGTCCGCCGCCGCGTCCCACCTGTATGGTTTGTTCCTGACTGACAATGGCGCGGGCAAAAGTCATCTTTCGGGTAATACCCGACAGAAAATCTGCGATCTCCGATTGTGATCTTTTGCGTTCTCCCGGCTGGGTAAGTGTTATGCGTACAAATCCGGAGTTGGTTGAAGACCCCCCGAATCCCGGAGAAGTCATACTCATGAACGAGAGTTTTTCCGGAATGGTGTCAACAATAACAGTAAGCTCTTTCATGTATTCATCCATCTTTTCAAATGAAATGCCTTCAGGAGCAGTTACATTGATCATGATCCGGCTTTTGTCTTGCGCCGGAGCGAGTTCCGACGGGATTTTAGTCCAGAGAAAGCCGATCAGCGCGATTGAAATTGCCATGATCACAAATGCGATCCACCGTATTTTAAGAAAATGCTGCAAAGAGCGGTTGTAACCTGAATTCAGGGCGATAAAAAACTTTTCGGTGTACGCGTAAAAGTTGGAGTGATGACCGCTGTGACGAAGCCAGTGGGCGCTCATCATGGGAGTTAGCGTAAGCGAAACAAAAGCGGATATGGTTACCGCACCGGCCATTACAATGGCAAATTCACGGAATAACTGTCCGGTAAATCCTTTCAGGAAGATGATCGGGAGAAAAACGGCGACCAGGGTAACGGTGGTGGAAAGGATGGCAAAGAAAATTTCTTTGGACCCGATGAGGCCGGCTTCCATCGGATTCATTCCTTTTTCAATTTTGCTGTAGATGTTTTCGAGTACCACGATAGCATCGTCAACAACCAGTCCGGTGGCGAGCACAATACTTAAAAGGGTTAAGATGTTGATGGTGTACCCGGCCATGTACATGAGGAAAAAGGTGCCGATGAGCGAGATCGGGATAGCAAAAACCGGGATGAGGGTTGTCCGCCATTCGCGGAGAAACAGAAAAATTACCATCACAACCAAAAGGAAAGAGATGAGGATGGTTTCCTGCACTTCGGTGATCGCATTTCGGATGGTTATGGTGGTATCGGTGGTCATACCGAGCTTGATGTCTTCGGGCAAATCTTTCTTAATTTGTTCAACCCTGATTTTCAGTTCATCGACGATGGCAATGTGGTTGGCTCCCGGTTGCGGCGAAAGCGCCAGACCGACCATTTGGATGCCATCCTCGCCACGCATGACGGTTTTCTCATTTTCGGCCGTGAGGATTGCGTTTCCAATGTCCCTGAACTTAATGAGCGCACCTCCGGATTCTTTAATAATCATGTTGTTGAAATCTTCGGCGGTGGTCATACGCCCGAAAGTGCGAACCGAAAGTTCCGATCCGTAGCCTTCAATTCTTCCGGTCGGGAGTTCAACGTTTTCACGGTTCAGAGCATCGCGTACATCCAGCGGTGTCAGTTTGTATCCGGCCAGTTTTAACGGGTCGATGTATAATTTGATGGCATATTTCTTTTCGCCGTAAATCCTGATTTCGCTGACGCCGGGGATAGTCTGGAGCCGTTCTTTCAAAACATTGTTGGCCAGTTCGGACAGTTGCAGCAGGTTTCGTTTATCGCTCTGCACGGTCATCACATAAACCGGGCTCGAGTCTGCATCTGATTTTACCACGATTGGCGGATCGACATCCGGAGGGAGATTTCTGCGGGCACGGGATACCCGGTCGCGGACATCGTTTGCCGCAGCTTCCATGTTAACTCCAATCTCAAATTCAACGGTAATCGAGCTGCTTCCGTCTCTTGAGGACGATGTTAATGTACGGATGCCGGCAATCCCGTTGATACTCTCTTCCAGAGGTTCGGTAATCTGGCTTTCAATGATGTCGGCATTGGCGCCGGGGTATGAGGTGCTTACCGTTACCGTTGGCGGGTCGACACTCGGATATTCGCGGACACCCAGAAAACTGTATCCGATAATTCCGAACAAGACCACCAGAATGGAGAGAACCATTGCCAGTACCGGTCGTTTGATGAATATTCCTGAAAAGTTCATATGGTCAGTTTTGTTGGCTGGATTAGAGGTCAATACTGTTTAAGCGTCATTGCCTTATTTGTTTTTAACCAGGACCGGCGATCCGTTTGTCAGTTGCAGGAGGCCGGTGACGATGAGGCTGTCGCCGGCAGAAATACCCTGAGTGATCTGGATTTCGCTGTCGGTACGGATTCCGGTACTAACCGGCACGGCCAGAGCTTTTCCGTTCTTACAGATAAAAACTGAATTTCCGTCGAGTACGGTGACAACAGCTTCCGAAGGCACTTTGAGGGCATCGGGAAACTTTTCAAGAATCATATTTACCCGGGCAAATGATCCGGGTTTCAGTAATCCGGAACGGTTAGGGCAGAGCGCCCTGACTTTCAGTGTGCGGGTGTCGGTGGTAATGGCCGATTCAACTGCATATACTTTGGCCGCAAACGTCGAATCAGAGACATCGGTTCCGAAGCTGATTTCGAGGCCGGGCTGAATGTAGCTGCTGTATTTTTCGGGGATGTCAAATTCAATTTTTATCGGGTCGAGTTGCTGAATCGTGGCTATCAGGGTATTGCTTGCCACATAGTTGCCGACACTTACCGCTCGAAGTCCGATTTTCCCGGTGAACGGCGCGTAAATCTCTGTTTTGGCGATCTGCGCCTGAAGTAATTGTTTGTCGGCCTGATTGACCAGCAGCAAACTCTTCGCCGCATCATATTCATCCTGGCTGATGGCTTTCAGTTCGAGCAGTTTCCTTTTCTGAAATTCATCGTTGCTAAGTAAAATTCCCTGGGCTTCATTTCTTTTCAGCTGGGCCTGAAGGTCGCTGTCGTTCATCTTGACCAACAGTTTGTCTTTGGGCACTGTGGCACCTTCTTCAAACAGTATCTTTACAATTCTGCCCGAAATTTCGGGGCGGATTTCTGCTTTTTCGTTTGGCAGGACAGTTCCGGTACTGGAAACCATATTTAGCAGCAATTCCGGTTGCACCACTTTAACCTCAACCGATACGGGACCTGATTTTTTTCCCCGTCCTGCGTTGTTTTCGGCCGGTTTTTTACTGCATCCGGCTATCCCAAAGACAATTATCGCAAAGGCGAAAAAAAAAGTTACGGATTTGGAAGAGTATGAAAATAATGTTTGTTTCTTCGCAACAATTCCGGAGTTGAAACTTTGGCGATGAAAATGAATAATTTTTCTGGTTTCGTGTCGCATGTTTAGCAGGTTTGATTTTAGCTATAAAAGAAATGAAATTTATCATTCAATCGGAAATGCCACAGGCAAATATTCCCGGTTATTTCCCGTTCAGGCAATTCTTTTTTAAAGTTTGCGTTTGAATGAGCGGTTATCAGTAAAAAAAAGGTTAGACTTTTGGGAATGAAATAGGTTTAATGGGGCAGGGAAGTACATTCGGTATCCGATCCGGGTGGAGAAACAGTCCTCCGCAGAATAAAGATATTAGTTTTGTTAAATTTGAACATTAATCCGATGTTCGCGTTTTGAAAGTGGTTTATTAATTCATGTTGGTATGATTTCTTTTTTATTGTCGGTTCGTCAATCGTTTCGCTTGTTTCTGACTGTTGCTTATGTCGGAGGTATTGTTGCATTGTCACTCTTGCCATCCAACGATTTTCCGAGGATTGAGCTGTTCGACGGAGCTGATAAGGTGGTTCATTTCCTGATGTATTTTATTCTTTCTCTTCTGTTTTGCTGGACAACGAAGACCGAATTAAATTATTCGTGGTTGTTTCTGATTGTCCCGGTCACCATCGGGTGGGGAATCTTCATGGAATTCATGCAACTGTCCATGCATCAGGGACGTTCGTTTTCGGTGTATGATATTTTAGCCAACAGTTTAGGGGTAGTCAGCGGAACGCTTATTTACCTGATGGCTGCCCGAAAGTCTTTTTCCTGACGGGTACAAAAAAAAGTCATCCGCCGGCATTGCGATGGATGACTCTTTCCTGACATATCTTTATTAGCCTAAAAGTAGCTTGAGCCGTCCCAGCAATGGGTGCAAAGTTTTTCTTTAGGCAATCCGACGGCATCAACTAAATCTTCCAGCTTTTGAAATTTCAGGGTCGTCAGATCCAGGTTTTTGCGTATCTGTTCAACCATGGCATGGTACTTCGGGTTGTTGCTGTCCGAATATTCGGCCATGTCGGTGACTTCTTTTCCTTCCAGCTGTTCCACGGCTTTGTAAGTCGCCAGATCGAGGTTTGAACGGGAACGACTGAAATTCAGAAACTCGCAAGGATAGGTAAGCGGCGGACAAGCGATGCGCATATGCACTTCCTGAATGCCGGCACGGTGCAGGTCCTGTACATTGTCTTTCAGCTGTGTACCGCGAACGATGGAATCGTCGAGAAAAATACCGCGCTTGTTTTTAATCACAGAGTTGTTGGGTATTAATTTCATCTTGGCCACCAGGTCGCGCATGTTTTGGTTTTGCGGCATAAAACTACGCGGCCACGTTGGGGTGTATTTGGCATATGGCCTTTTCAATGCAATTCCTTTTACGTTGCTGTAGCCCATGGCATGGCCAATTCCGGAGTCAGGGATTCCTGCAACGAAATCAGCTTCGGCAGTATCATTTTTAGCCAGAGCTGCACCGCATTTGTAGCGGCATTCATCAACGTTAATGTTTTCGTAAAACGATGGCGGATAGCCGTAGTAGATCCACAGAAACGAGCAAACCTGCATTTTTTCGCCGGGCTTGCAGAGTTGCTGGTATCCCCGGGCCGTCAGCGAAACAATTTCGCCCGGGCCAACGAATTTTTCGATTTCATAACCCAGGTTCGGGAAGGCACAGGTTTCGAAACTGACACCATATCCGTTCGCTTTCTTTCCGATGATCACGGGCGTTCTTCCCAGCCGGTCGCGGGCTGCGATAATTCCGTCTTTGGTCAGTATGAGCATGGAGCATGATCCCTTTACCTGATCAAACACGTTTTTTATGCCTGAAACAAAATCTTCGCCTTCAGCAATCATCATGGCAACCAGCTCGGTCGGGTTTACTGATCCCTGGCTGGTTTCGGCAAAGGTCCGCCGCATGTTCATAAACCGTTCTTCGAGTTCGGAAATGTTGGCGATTTTGCCTACCATAGCTACCGCAAACCTTCCTAAATGAGAAGTAACCAGAATCGGTTGCGCTTCTGTGTCGCTGATGATGCCAATGCCCATGTTGCCTTTAAATCCGGCGATGTCATTCTCAAATTTATTCCTGAAATAACCGTCTTCGAGGCTGTGTATGGCCCGCTGAAATCCCTTCTTTTCAGAATAGAAGGCTAAACCGGCACGTTTTGTCCCGAGGTGAGAATGATAATCTGTTCCGTAGAAAACATCCGAAACACAATCGTCAGTTGAAATACTTCCAAAAAAGCCGCTCATAATATTTGTTTAATTCTAGGGTGAGGTAAGCCGCAAAAGTATATGAAATTGGGATGGCTTGGGGCAACAGTTGATAAAAGCAGGCCAAATGTTAAGAAAAGTTTGGGCGCATGGAGCGCGTTTCAGATCTTTCGGCAGACCCGTGAAGAAATGACGGATGAACGGGACGGGTGGTTTTAACCTTTATTGCAGCAGAAGTTTGCAGGTTTTCAGCGTATCCGTTTCAGTCTTCAGAAAATACAAACCCGGAGGAATCCCTTTGAGGTCGAGGTGATTCTCCGTGTCGCTTACTGATGACTGATAAACCTTTTTTCCTGAAGTGTTGAAGATCGCTATCCGGATTTCGGTTTCCGGAGACCGGGAAAACTTTACGAAGACACTGCCTTTGGCCGGGTTCGGAAAGATTTGAATGCCCGGCTGATCTGTTTCGGAGCCTGCCGGAACGCGTACTTCAACTTTAAACCTTGATGTGGCTTTGATACCTCCGGAACTGGCAAAAATCTCAATTTCTGAAACTCCGGTATTCCGGTCCGAAAAATTTAAGATCAGCCTGTCGGCGTTTATTTCAGGAGTAACGATGTTCGGATTGGTGTTTGCAGAGATGCCGTAATGGAAGTTGTCGTTGGGGTCGTCGTCGGCAAAAACAGTTTCCAGGTGGATGATGCTGTCAGGCGATTGGGTGTCGGCCGTGATGTTCATTATCGCCGCCTTTACATACGGCGCCTTGTCGGTATGTTTGACTGTTACAACAGTCTGGCTGACTGCCGAGTTTGTTGTTCCGTCGTTGACAACGAGCGAAAAGGTATAAGGCGTGTCTGCATGAACTTCAGGAGCAGTAAAGACCGGTTGGGCAACGGAAACCGAACTAAGTGCAATTCCGGAGGGCGCTGTCCAGGTATAAGTTAACGGGTCCTGGTCCGGATCGGAGGACGCGGAGCCGTTTAAGTTTACCTGGCTTCCTTCGTTAACCGTTTGGTTCGCGCCTGCATCCGAAAAAGGCGCCCGGTTAACCGGAAGGGTACCCGATAGTTTGACAAAAACCGACTCATCGGCCATGAAAGTTGGCGCCGCAGTCGGTTGTGCGGTCAGCTGGTCGAAATATGCTGCAGATATTCCCTGAATTTCTTTCTTCCTGCTGGCATCCCAGAATTTATAGCTGATGGTATTTCCGGTGGTATAGCCGTTTGCCTGTCCGGCATCAGTTTTTGATACGGCGATATCCACATAGGTTTCCGGATTGGAATAACTAACCGGGCGGGTCAGCGTTTTTACACCGCAACAGATGTTGCCGTCAAATACTGCAATCTCATCACCGGCTTTCAGGTCTGCACCTTCGAGGGTTGCCGAAAGAACATGGATGGTCATGTGGTCTTGTCCGTTGCCGTTGAACGCAACAACAAAGTGAGCCTGGGCAAAGCCGTGCACGACCTGAAAAAAGAGGAGCCAGAAGAGGAGACAGCTGTGTTTTTTCATGTAAATCGGGTCTTAATCGGGTTGACCGGCAGCATGCTGAACCACCGGGCTTTTGTTGTATGGTTTTTGGCCCGTGTTGTCCGGCAGTCCGATGATGCTCTTTTTATGTTGTTTCGTTGTTATGCTTACAAAACCGGTAAAAAGGATTACAAATACAGAATCAAAGTTAAACAACAATCGGATGTTTAAATGAGTTTAAACGGCAAAAACAAAACTGCCCGGAAGTTGGCCAATAGCGATGAATCTGTTTGAGATCATTGCCGGGTTTTGGGGCTGCCTAAACGGTAAAGGTATTGAGGCTGAGCCCGGCAGGGCTTAATCCTTTTCCGGATTGGTCATCCTTTCCGGATTTTTAAGCAGAAGACCTGCGTTTCAGGGGGCGGGCTTATCCTTCCGGTCAGGATAAACTAAGTTGAAACCGTTTTTCAGAAAAGAATTCTTAACAACAGGCCTGCTGCAACTCCGGATGCTCTTTTTTCTCCGGAACCGGATGGTAGGGAAGGGTAAAATAGAAGATTGAACCAACTTCAGTATTCGTGTCGATCCATATTTGGCCGCCTAACATTTCAACATAGGCTTTTGAAATGGCCAGACCCAGGCCGGCTCCTTCGTGTTTTCTCTTGTACGACTCACTTCCCTGCCTGAACCGTTCGAAAATAACTTTTTTTAATTCGGGCGCGATGCCTGTTCCCGTATCTTTCACATAAAACAACAATTGTCCGGGCGATGAAGGTGAATATTGGTAGCCCAGTTCAACGAATCCGCTGCTGGTGAATTTAATCGCGTTTTTTACCAGGTTGGTCAGGATGGCATAAAGCTTTTCGCGATCGGTCAGGACAAAGGCTTCGGCTGTTGGCAGCGAATTATTCGCAAGCAGTGTAAGTCCTTTCTTTTCGGCTTCAGGCCTGAAGAAATTGTATATAAACTTGGTTTGTTTGTTGATGTTGGTTTCCGACAGGTGAACGTTCATGTTACCCGATTCGATCTTTGAGATGTCAATCAGGTCGTTGATGATGTTCAGCAGCCTGATTCCGCTGCTTTCGATGATTGAAACATACAGTTGGGTTGATTCTTCCGGAAGGCCGGGTTCTTTCAACAGGTCGGCAAAACCCAGTATGCCGTTCATGGGGGTGCGTATTTCGTGGCTCATGTTGGCCAGGAACGAAGACTTGAGCCGGTCGCTTTCTTCGGCCTGCTCTTTGGCTTTGATCAGCGCGCATTCGGCCTGCCTTTGTTCGCTGATGTCGCGGATGACAATCAGCCGGCTTTCTGAATGGTTTTTGATGGCATGTTTCAGGATCCTGAATGTTTTAACTCCGGAGCTGTTGCTGACTTCGCGGGTCTGATCACCGGTTTCACGATCGGTAATCGCTTTTAAAAGCTGGGGTTCAGCCAGTCCCGGTGAATCTGCAGGAAAGCCAATGATGCTTTTGTTCTGAATTCCGAGGAACGAACGGGCGGCTTCGTTAATATCCAGTATCCTGTTTTTGCCATCCAGAACGATAATGCCGTCAGGTAAAGTTTCAACGAGGGTTTCGCGTGCTACCGGTATCAGGTTGAGGAAGCTGATGTTTAAAATGGCGTACGCGGCCAGCACTCCGCTCAGGGTAATGCTGATCGGCGTGATATCCAGGCCCGTTACCGGGTTGTTTCCGGAGAGATAAAGTAAGCTGGTTATCCACGGACAGAGCCCTCCGGCCAAAACGATAAGCCCCTGTGTCAGAAATGGGTTGCGTTGCCTGATGATAAAGCGGATCAGGAAAACAACCGAAAGAAACAGCACCAGGTAAGAGTATACGATGTATCCCAGCCAGAAGCCGATGCCGTGATAATACTCCATCAGGTTGGTTTTTTCAGAAATGGCCGAAAATCCCGACCAGATCAGGTGATGTTTTTCGTTAGTCAGGGTAAGCAGCAGGGTAATTACCGGAACCGAGAACAGAAGAACGAGGTATTTGGGCGAAAGAAACTTGTCTTTCCCGGTAAACCGGAGCACAAAGGTCAGGTAAAGGGCAGGAGTGGCAATGCCGCCGATAAATTCAAACTTTGCCCAGAATATTTTATCAGCCGGATGGGGGGCAGCCGTTTCGAAGATCAGTCCCAGAGCTCCGATTCCTGCGGCAATCATCAGTAAAGTGAGCGCTTTGGCTCCTTTTACGAACCGTCTTTGCCAGGCCAGGAAGGCAACAAAAAACGAAACTAATGCCGTGACTAAGAATAATAGCGAATAGACCGTAAAAATCGGGTGCATGGTTGGTTTCTGGTTTTGTTTTTCTTTCGAAGATGCAAAGGTAGAAGAGTTTGGATGAAATCGATTCCTCTTGGTGGCGATAAGAGGCAAATTGATGTGTTTTTTTTTCGTCATTTCTTCCGTCATTGCAGACGAATCGCGTGCAGCCTCTCCTTATTTGCCCGTCCTTGCGAGCGCAGCGAAGCAATCTGCCGTTCGAAGGGATTGCTTCAGTCGTTCCTCCTTCGCAATGACGCTCCGAATGAGGGCATATTGGCCTTCAAAGGTACCCGTTGCCTGAAGGCAAGGGCAAAGGATAATCCTGCCAATAAACAACCTCATCAAAGCGCCCCCTATCCTTTGCCGTCTGCTTCAGCTGACGGGCATCTTCAGGAACAAATCCGGAAATAAGGTTTAAATGTGTGGTTAACCGATCAGCTACTAAGGTTTAAAAAAGAAAAATAAGGTTTGAAGGCCAAAAAGGGATTGGGGTTTGGGGCAACGACTCCTGTAATTGAGATGTATACCTTTCATTCGCCCCGTCATTGCGAGCGCAGCGAAGCAATCTGCCGTTCGAAGGGATTGCTGCAGTCGGTCCTCCTTCGCAATGACGCTCCGAACTAGGGCATATTGGGCTTAATGAGTTATGCAGTCCATCATTCCCCCCGTCCTTGCGGGCGCAGCGAAGCAATCTGCTATGCGAAGGGATTGCTTCAGTTGTTCCTCCTTCGCAATGACGCTCCGAACGGGGTTTTATTGGTTTACAAAGGTACCCGTTGTTTGAAGGCAAGGGCAAAGGATAATCCTGCCAATAAACAACCTCATCCAGGCACCCCCTATCCTTTGCCGTCTGCTTCAGCTGACGGGCA
>JAEUSS010000536.1 GCA_016788685.1 Prolixibacteraceae bacterium
ATAAGAGATATAAATCAGCCATTTACCATCCGGAGAAGGGTGAGCAAACCAATCGTTGAAAGAATCAAAAGTCACCTGCTCCTGATCTGTTCCATCGGGTTTCATGCGCCAGATCTGCATCGTTCCGGTTCTGGTCGAGTTAAAATAAATGTACTTACCATCCGGAGAATATTCCGGGCCATCATCCAGTCCGGGAGCCGTTGTCAATTGCTTTTCCTGACCTCCTTCAGCCGGAATCCGGTAGACATCGTACTCACCATTTCGTTCCGCACAATAAACCAGGTATTTGCCGTCCGGCGACCAGCCATGCCAGTATGAAGGACCTTTTTCTGTAACTCTGAAGGGTTTGCCACCATTGACCGGAAGTGTAAAAATGATTGAATTGTTCTTCCCATTTTCCTGAACATGGTTGCTTATGGCAAGTATTTTTCCGTCGAATGAAATACCATGATCGTTGTTGTTTTGAATAGCCGATCCGGTATTGATCACTTCGGGCTTACCTTTTGCCAGATCAAACCGGTAGAGCTTCCCGCCCGAATTGCAGATCAGGAATTTTCCGTCGCGCGACCAGTTGGGCGCCTCAATATGCTCGTTGGTCGAATAAACAACCTTTCTCTCTCCGGAATATATGTCCAGAATTTCCAGCCTACTGGCCGATGGAGTTTTATACCCGTCAACACCTTCTTTTGCAGCAACATCGAACCTGACATTCGAAAATTTTCCGGTGACCACATTTTCCGGATGATGAGAACAGGCTACCAATCCAACCCAAAACGGAGCTTCAAAGTTGAGTACAATTTCTTTGGCCAAAGTCAGGGCTTTTTCTGTTTGTGCAATACGGGCCAGAATTCCAGATCCTTTCTTTTCAAGTTGTAAATATTGAGCCGAAACCTCATTAAATTTCAGTTCGTCGGTCGTTCCTCCCGGCTGGCTGCGGTATTGCAGCGACAGCAATCCGTCGGCATGTAATACAATATCAGCATAAGGAGAATTGGATTCCATTGATTGACGGATCATTAAGCCAATTTTTCGGTGAGCATCGCCGGTTGGAGTCAGTATTTCAACCTTCGAGGTCAGAATAAAGTCGCCGCTTACTTTTCGGGCAGCAAAGAAAAATTCATCTTTATCAGACCACATATTGGTTCCGGCTCCGGAAATCTCGTAGGTTTGATTATCCGGATTGAACAATACCTTTCCCGAAAGTGCGGGGTTACCAACATTCCTGGTCTCCGGAAAAAATGAGTTCTGCGATTGAGCTAACAAGTTAAAACAGAGTGCAACGGTCAGAAACGCGATCTTTTTGCTTGTTGTAATCATGGTTTGCAGTTTAAGAATGGACTTCCTAAATTACAAATTAGTTTTTTACAACGATCCCCGGATAATCAATTGCGTCGGCATCACCTCTCTTAGTTTTTCTTTGGTAACGATGAAGTTGGCACAGTCTTTTCCCATGCGGACAAAGTCGGTTGAAATCACCGTAATTCCTGAACCAACGATTTCTTTCATCGGAGTATCGGTGTAGGAGATGATCCCGACTTCAGTCCCGATTTGATAATTGTATTTCTTGCAATCTTTTACAATCTTGACCAAATCAGAGTCTTTAATAACCAGATAAGCCTGCCCGGGCTGAACCTCACGGTTGTCAATATGCTCTAAAACAGCATGTTTTAACTGATGATCTTCGCAAAAGCGGTTGAACGCATCAATGGTTTCAACAGGGTGGGGGGTGTTCTGCGGGAAAACGAGAATAAATTCATTGTATCTCCGGATAAGATCTATTCCGGAGTTCAGACAATCGTACGGAGCCTGAAGAAAATCCTGTGTCAGGTATGAAACTTCGTCCTTCGAGTCAAATCCCATATCCAGAATCAAGAGCTTTCTCGGGTCGATCTTTCTCACAACTTCTTCCAGATTCTTGTTGTCAATATTCATCACCACATACATACTGTACCGCCCCAGACTACTCAATATCAACTGATTAAATATTTCAGGATTGTAATGATGAAATAAAAGGTCAACCGAATAATTTTCAGGAAGATTGGCACGGAATGATTTGTAAAGCTGTTCTTTAAACGCACTGAAGTCGTCGAGCAAAACAAATACACGATACGACTCGGACGCAACAAAATAGCCTTTGGTGGGTGTGGAAGAAATGATACTTCGCTGCTTTAAAACCGAGTAAGCTTTAAAAATGGTGTCGCGGGAAAGCCCGCTATCTTTATTTAACTGGTTAACCGAAGGCAGAAAATCACCTTCTTTCAGAATACCCAGATTAATAGCCTCACTCACAGCATGAATCAACTGCTGCAACTTTGTTTGCGAAGAACTTTCATCGAATTTAAATGCAAATTTTTCCATCACCTTAATATTTCTGAAAAAGCCCGAATTGTTTGTACAACTCAGGCTTTCAATCAATCTCGAAAATGCGAAGTTAGCAAATTTTGGCACTTAGGTACACCAAAATTCTGTTCACTTCGGGTAGTTCCTTATTTGTATAGTGGCCCGAAATTCTGACAGGCTCTGTAATCGGCTCCTTCCGGATCCATTCCGAAAGCATTCCACACTGCAGGGCGGAAGATTTCACCTTCTTCAACGTTGTGCATGCAAACCGGAATGCGGAGAATAGAAGCCAATGCAATCAGATCGGCACCAATGTGCCCGTAACTGATGGCGCCGTGATTTGCTCCCCAGTTGTTCATCACACTGTAAACGTCTTTAAACTGAGGTTTATCGTTCAGGCGAGGTGCAAACCAGGTTGTTGGCCAGGTCTGATTTGTACGCACATTAATCGTTTGGTGAACTTTCTCCGGAAGTTCAACGGTCCAGCCTTCAGCAATCTGCAGAACCGGCCCCTGACCTTTTATGCGGTTGATTCGCAGCATGGTGACCGGCATTCCGCCTTTTGACAGGAAGTTTGAAGAATAACCTCCGCCCCGGAAGTATCCCTGATCTGCAGGATACCAGGTTGTTGCGCCCAGGCATTTGGTCACCTCTTCTTCTGTAATTTCCCAGAATGGCTTCATTACCGGGCGCCCGTCTTTATCAGTTTGTTCGCCGGTTGCATCCAGACAGGTTGCTCCTGAATTGATCAGGTGAATGATGCCGTTAGCCGCCTTTCCTTCCAGCTCATAACCGGTAACACGTTTCACGGCATCAGGACTCCAGAATGTACGAACATCGGAGAAAATCGAAGCAGTATTGGTCAGCAGGTGCCCAAACAACATGGAAACCCCATTGAGCGAATCGTTTTCGGTTGCCAGGATAAACGCTTCACGAATTCCGTTCCAGTCGAAGGAAGAACAAAGCAACGCTTCGCTGAAATCGCCGTTTGGCAAAAAGTCTGTCCACTGACGTTGCCCCTGAAAACCAGCAGCAATTGCATTGTGACCGAGCGCTTCTTCCGGAAAACCCAGTTCTTTTAGTCGCGGATTTCCCTGCATCAGGTCGCGGATAATCAAGGTCATTTTCACTACAAACTCCCAGTCTTTTTCTTTTTGTTCCGGAGTGCTTTTCTTTTCCGGCGAATTGAAGTCTGTACCTTCGTTCACTTTACAGTATTTTTCGGTCCAGGCCATTGCTTTTGCAAATTCCTCCGAATCATAAATGCCTTTTTCCATCCGTCGAAGAATCTCAACTTCGTCAACACCTTCAACCCGGATACCAAGATAATCCTGGAAAAAATCGTGATCAACTACCGAACCGGCAATGCCCATACACTGCCCGCCGATGCCGAGGTATGATTTCCCTTTCATCATAGCAACTGCCAAGCCGGCTTTTGCAAAGCGAAGAATCTTTTCTTCAACGTCAGCAGGAATAGAAGTATCGCCGGCATCCTGCACATTCTGACCATAAATACCGAACGCCGGGAATCCCTTTTGTGCATGCCCGGCCAACGCTGCGGCCAGATAAACAGCTCCCGGACGTTCAGTTCCGTTGAACCCCCAGATTGCTTTGGGATAATGCGGATTCATGTCGATCGTCTCTGTTCCGTAGCACCAGCACGGAGTAACCGACAAAGTCAGCCCCACACCTTCTTTTTCAAATTTTTCAGCGCAGGCTGCAGCTTCGGGTACCCGGCCGATGGTCGTATCGGCAATGACACATTCGACAGGCGTTCCGTCGGGATAACGAAGTTTGGATGAAATAAGTGCAGCTGCACTTTTGGCCATATTCATGGTTTGCTCTTCGAGGCTTTCGCGCACGCCTCCCTGGCGGCCGTCAATAATAGGGCGAATCCCCACCTTGGGTAAACGACCAATCAATCTGTTGTTAGAGTTCATTTTTTATTGGTTTAAAATTATCGGTATATTTTCAAAATCTGCATTGTCCTGTACTGTGCTGCTAAGTAAATCTTTTTTTTCAGAATTGAAAATGCTGAGAAACACATTTCGATTTTTTTGGGATACTGAATTTTGTGCCCGTTTCCTGATGAAATTGAGCAAAATCGATATAAACATTATGATTATATTAGCTTAAACACATGTCTGAATTAGGCAAATTGCAAACTTAAAGAACCGGTTTGAACCAGTTAAATACGGTTAAACAGGAATATTTTCTTTTAAAAGCCTGGTTATTTTTCTTAACTTTAACGGTATTCGATAATTCGGAGCAATCAGAAAAGGGATATTTTTCGCTTAGTGAGCTCCGTTTTTATCAATTAAAAAAAGAAAATATGGCTTTATTTATTATTTCAAACCGATTACCACTGAAGGTGGGAAAATCGGAAGATGGTTTTATTTATGAACGCAGCGAGGGTGGCCTGGCAACCGGTCTGGGATCCTTGCAGGATTTTCCGGACCGGCATTGGATTGGATGGCCCGGAATATATTCAGACGATAATCAGGAAAGATTGGAAATCTGTAACGGACTGCTTAAAGAGAATTTTCATCCGGTTTTTCTTTCCGAAGAGCAGATTCAGGATTATTACGAAGGTTATAACAACAGCATGATCTGGCCTTTATGCCACTACTTTTATACCTATATTCAGTACGAATCGAGATTTTGGGAAACCTATCAGGAGGTGAATCGCCTTTTTTGTGACGAAGCTGCAAAATTATTGAAACCCGGAGATATGGTCTGGGTTCAGGATTATCAACTGATGCTGTTACCGGCAATGCTTCGTGAACGGATTGAAGACATCAGCATTGGCTATTTTCATCACATTCCTTTTCCGTCCTATGAGTTGTTTCGTGTTTTACCCGAACGTGCCGAGATCTTAAAAGGATTGATGGGTGCCGATCTAATCGGGTTTCATACACACGATTACATGCGGCATTTTATCAGTGCAACCTACCGCGTTTTAGGACTCGACAGTGATTTGGATGAAATTCACTACGGCGACAGAATTGTCCACGTTGATGCTTTCCCGATGGGAATTAATTATGATCTGCACTACAGCGCAATATTAGACCCTTCTGTTCTGAAAAAAGCAAAAGAATTCAGGAAAAACTTTGGTAATCACAAGCTTGTATTGTCTGTTGACCGACTCGATTACAGCAAAGGAATTCTCCACCGGCTAAAGGGATTCTCGCTGTTTTTGGAAAATAACCCGGAATACAGGGGCAAAGTTTCGCTGGTCATGGTCGTTGTTCCGTCAAGAGACAGTGTGGAGCGGTATGCGGATCTGAAAACCAAAATTGATGAGATGATCGGCTCTTTAAACGGCATGTATTCATCACTCAACTGGAGTCCGGTTTATTATTTCTACCGGGGATTTCCGTTCGAAGAACTGATGGCTTTATACCACATTGCCAATTATGCCCTGGTAACTCCGTTACGCGACGGTATGAACCTGGTTGCCAAAGAATATGTAGCGGCAAAACACGATGAACCCGGAATGTTGATATTAAGCGAAATGGCTGGTGCCGCCAACGAATTAAAAGATGCAATAATTATAAACCCCAACGACATTGATGAAATCGAAAGAGCCTTGCTTGAAGCCTTGAAAATGCCCGAAGAAGAAAAGAAAAAGCGGATGGACAAGATGCGTAAAATCCTTTCGAAACAAACTGTTAACAAGTGGGCAAACGATTTTACCTCTGAACTGGTCTCGATAAAAAACATAAACACGGCACTTAAGAATAAAAAAATCGGACCTGATTCGTTTTTCAAGATCAAAGAAAAATATCAGAATGCAAAAAAAAGATTGATCATACTGGACTACGACGGAACATTAGTCCCTCTGGTTAAAAAACCGGAACTGGCTATTCCTGACCGCCAATTAATGGATACACTGAAACTTCTGGCAACAGATCAAAAGAACAAAGTGGTGATTAGCAGTGGGAGAGATGCTGAATTTTTGGATAAATGGTTTAGTGATCTCGACCTTAATTTGGCTGCCGAACATGGTGCATTTTACAAAGAGAACGGCAAATGGCATGAAAACGTACGGACAAAATTTCCGGCTGATGAAGAGATCTTAGATCTTCTTCAAAAGACCGCAGACAAAACCCCCGGTTCCAGAATTGAAGTTAAAAAAACCTCCAT
Organism: Prolixibacteraceae bacterium; assembly: GCA_016788685.1. GTDB lineage: Bacteria > Bacteroidota > Bacteroidia > Bacteroidales > Prolixibacteraceae > Aquipluma. Next base: position 6,487 of record JAEUSS010000536.1, read on the forward strand.
GGTCTGGCATTTCCGGAATAGTGACAAATGGTTGGCCGAACTACGGGAAAAACAGTTGATAAATGCCTTAATGATTCCCTGCGCCAGACTAGGTCTCCAAATCATGAGGGGAAACAAAGTCATCGAAATAAAAACGACAGGTGTCGATAAAGGAGTCGAGGCTACCAGGTTGATGAGTGCCGACAATTACGATTTTGTGATGGCTATGGGAGACGACATCACTGATGAAGACATGTTCCACGTCATGCCTGATGATGCCATAACCATTAAAGTGGGGTCAATTTCTGATCATGCGCGTTTCAGCCTGCTTCAATTAAATACAGTGAAGTTTATCAACAGTTTAATAACCCCGGAGACCATAGCATGAATGATTCAGCCAACTCTGTAAACTTTATGGCAATATCCCTGATGGCTATTGTTATTGTGGTATTTCTTTTTGTTTACATGTTCATTTACAAGCGACTAAAAATTTATACCCGAAAAACCCTGAATCAGTGGGACGATTTTATGCTTGATCTGTTCAAAATCCCGTTGCTTTGGATTTTGGTATGGATGATGATCAAATCATTTGCCCACTTATTCCTGAAAGATCTTACCGTCTTTAAATATCTGATCCATGCCAACAACATTGTACTTATTCTCTCAGCCGGCTGGATACTGATCAAATTCGTGAAACTGGGTGCCTATTTCCTGCAGAAAAAACTTAATGTCACAGTCTCCGACAATCTGAATGCCCGGAAACGGCTAACTCAATTAACTGTTTTTCAAAATATTGCAGACACAATCATTGTCATCATTACGGTATCGTTCGTGCTGATGACTTTTGACGGAGCCAGGGTGATCGGGAAGAGCCTGCTGACATCTGCCGGCATTGCGGGCATCATTATTGGTTTTGCGGCACAAAAAAGCATCGGGATTTTTCTGGCTGGTATCCAGATTGCCATAACCCAACCTATCCGGCTCGATGATGTGGTTATTGTGGAAGGCGAGTGGGGGCGTATCGAAGAAATTACGCTGTCGTATGTCGTTGTCCGAATCTGGGACGAACGCCGGCTGATGCTGCCCGTCAATTATTTTCTGGAAAAACCATTTCAGAACTGGACCAGAACAAGCGCCGACATATTGGGAACAGTCTTTCTTTATGTCGGTTATGATCTTCCGGTTCAGGCCATTCGCGACTTCGTTCCAAGCATATTAAATAACAATCCGAATTGGGACGGACGTGTATTTAATGTTCAGATTACCAATACCAACGAGTTCTACAAAGAAATGCGGATATTGGTAAGCAGCAGTGATGCCTCAAAAAACTGGGACCTGCGTACTGAAGTCAGAGAAAAGGTGATCGATTTTATTCAGGCCAATTATCCCGAATGTTTTGCAAAGGTAAGACTGAATTCTGACAACAAATTGCAAACCGGAGCTAAGGGCGTATAAACCGGGATAAATGGCGTTCGTCTGAAAATAAGATCGCCGTATTGATCAACGCCAGATGCGAATATGCCTGAGGGAAATTACCCAATTGCCGCTTGGACTCAAAATCCAGATCCTCGCTGAATAAGCCAAGGTGATTGGAATACCCGACAATTTTATCAAAAATCTGCTGAGCTTCATCCGTCTGGCCTGTTACATAAAGCCCGCGGATGAGCCAGAAGGTACAGATGGTAAACGAAGACGACAGCCGTCCGAAATCATCGGCGTTAATGTAACGATACATCAATCCTTTATAAAAAAGTTCTTTTTTAATTGCCTGAACAGTTTTTTTATACCGTTCGTCAGTGCCGGAAATAAAACCATATTCCTCCATCAGCAAAAGCGACGCATCCAGATCGGTTTCGTGATAAGTTTGCGTAAAACTTTGCATTTGCTCGTTCCAGCCATTTTCCAGAATATCTTTTTTTATGTTTTCGGCTTCTTTTTTCCAGCTTTTTGCATATTCTGTCAAATTCAGTAATTGAGCAATCTTCCGCCCCCGGTCCAACGTTACCCAGCACATTATTTTCGAGAAAACAAAGTGTTTGTCGGTGTTGCGTATTTCCCAGATTCCTTTGTCCGGATTTTTCCAGTCGGCAATAACAGCCCTTACAATATTCCGTACCACTTCCCAAATGTCTTCAATCTCATCAAGTGTTCCCGGAAAATACTTGTAGTACTGGTAAATAACATTCATCAGATAGCCATATACATCATTTTGCTTCTGGAAGTAAGCCGCATTTCCGATCCTGACCGGCTTTGAGTTTTCGTAGCCGCTTAAATGTGTGAGTTCTTCTTCGTGCAAAATCCGCTCGCCCCGGATGCCGTACATGATCTGAAACTTATCCTGCTTCGACTTCAAGATTCCCTTGATAAACACAATGAACCGACGTGCTGATTCGTCATGCCCGATGCTCAGCAAGGTTTCAATCGACATCGAGGCATCCCGAAGCCAGCAAAAGCGGTAGTCCCAATTCCGCACTTCACCAATGGTTTCCGGAATACTGGTGGTTAAGGCTGCCAAAACCGCACCACTGGGCTGATAGGACATCAGTTTCAGAATCAGCGAACTGCGCGTAATCATCGCATTGTACGTTTTGAACTTCCGGGAGCGGTTGACCCAGTTTAACCAATATACTTTGGTCCGGTTATATTCAAGGCTTACCCTGGCAATGTCAATATTTATCAGCTTCTGGTTGTTCGACAAAAGGATAAATTGGTCACTTTCCAGAACAACTTCTTTTTTTCCCAGAATTGATGCAAACTGAAGGCTCGAATAAAGGTAAACGCAGTCCAGCGGATCGTCAACCGACTGACTTTTGATAAACCTCTTGCTAATATAATGAACAGCCTCTTTTTCAGCATATTTCATTTTCGGATTGTAATTTATCCCGAAGACCGGCTTTCCGGATAAATGCCTGATATACCTGTATATTTCAGGAGGAAGGTAATAATTGGCATCAAAGAGTTTATACCGGGGCATAAAATCGATCACCTCAAAACTACCTTCTTCGGAAGTAAATAACGTACTCAGGATATTGGTATTTTCAATGTATTTCTGCGTGATTGAATATTGATCTGAAACTTCGAAGCTAAATTCACCGCCTTTTTCAACATCCAGTATTTTTGAAAAAATAGAAGGCGAATCAAAATCAGGAAAGCAAAACCACTCAATACTACCTTTTTCAGAGATTAAGGCTGCACTTCTGCAATTCCCGACTACGCCATAATTTAAGTTTTGCATAACTACTTGTTTCTTTGATTATTGCTAAAAATAGTCAAATATTCTCAGAATAAGAAGCGATTGCAAGTCCTGCCGAACCTTCCGGAGCTGGTTTCCTAAAGGTTTTCCGGAAAATCTCCCGAAGTTTATCCGGCGAAAAAAACGGATGAATAAAAAGGTTTAAAAGCTTTTATTACATTTGTTTTCAAGCTAAAAACGATGTATGCTCCCAAAACTTAAATTGCACTGGCAAATACTGATCGCATTGATTCTTGCTGTCGCCTTTGGTTACTTTACACCCAACCTGGTTCAATATGTTTCGTGGATGGGTGTTATTTTTCTTCGTGGACTGAACATGGTGGTTGTTCCGCTTATTCTGAGCTCCATTATCAGTGGTGTTGCCAGTATTGGCAGTGGGACAAATCTGGGGCGTCTGGGCGCTAAAACATTATCATATTATATACTTACTAGCCTGATTGCCATTCTGATCGGTTTACTATTTGTCAATTTACTACAGCCAGGAGTTGGAGCAAACCTCGGAAATGCAGAAACTGTCAATTCGTTGCCAACTGCCGGAAATTCGGTGAGTGATATCCTGGTCCGGATCATTCCTGACAATATTTTCGATGCCATGAGCAAGGGACAGATTCTTCCGGTTATCTTCTTCGCCATACTTTTTGGAGCCTTTATCACTCAGATCCCGGCGAAAAAACAAGAATTTCTGGTTAATTTATTCGACTCTGTTTTTGAAGTAATGATGAAAATTACCATGTTCATCATTCGTTTTACTCCACTCGGAGTATTCGCCATCGTTTCGAAAGAAGTAGCCAAAAACTCCGGATCACTTGGGAATATTGCCGGAAGTTTGGGTATTTATATGCTGACTGTACTTATCAGCCTTATTGTTCACGGAGGAATTATCCTGCCATTGTCTGTAAAAATTATCGGGAAAGCCAATCCTTATAAGCATTTCAGGAATATGGCCGCTCCGCTGCTGACAGCCTTTTCCACATCATCATCTAATGCAGCCCTGCCTTTGTCCATGGAAGCTACAGAGCATAAAAATGGAGTCTCGTCCAAAATAACCAGTTTCACCTTGCCGCTGGGGGCAACCATCAACATGAACGGAACTGCACTTTACGAGTGTGTCGCTGTTATTTTTATAGCCCAGGCTTATGGCATTAATTTGTCAATAGGGCAGCAGGCCATCGTAGTTGTTACCGCGCTTCTGGCGGCCATTGGCTCTGCCGGAATACCAATGGCCGGATTGGTCATGATGACCATCGTCTTAACTGCTGTCAATCTTCCGCTTGAAGGTGTTGGACTAATCCTGGCTGTCGACCGAATACTGGACATGTCGCGCACAACCATCAATGTTTGGGGTGACACTTGTGCTGCGGTAATCATTGCCAAATCAGAAGGGGAGAAGCTGAATATTTAATGATACCCGGAAATAACAAAAAAGGCCGGATTTTCCGGCCTTTTTTGTTATTTCTGATTTATCCTGTTTAATAAATAATGATCGGCCAGTACAATGGCCGCCATCGATTCCACAATCGGAACAGCCCGGGGCAGAACACAAGGATCGTGCCGGCCTTTCGGATTGATTATCACCTCATTCTCGGATTTATCAACGGTATTTTGTTCTTTTAGCAATGTTGCGATGGGCTTAAATGCGACATTGAAGTAGATGTCTTCGCCGTTCGAAATACCTCCTTGTATCCCTCCGGAATGATTGGTTTTTGTCCGCACTCCGTTTTCTGTCTTAACGAAAACATCATTGTGCTCAGAGCCTGACAAACGGGTCCCGTCAAAGCCGGAACCATACTCAAAACCTTTCACTGCATTAATTCCAAGCATAGCGAAACCCAAATCGGCATGCAATTTATTAAACACAGGTTCTCCCCAACCTGCCGGAACGCCCCGAATGACTCCACTCACCACACCTCCAACAGTGTCGTGATTTCGTCCGGCTTCTTCAATACGCGCTATCATTTGTTCGGCAACGCCTTGGTCCGGACATCGAACGATATTCGATTCCGTCAGACTCAAATCAAGTTCGGTATACGATTTTGTAACCTGAATATTTCCAACCCTTGAAACATAGGCCTGGATTGAAACACCGGCTTTTTTCAGGAGTAGTTTGGCTACCGCACCGGCAACTACGCGAGCAATAGTCTCGCGTGCTGAA
>JAEUSS010000561.1 GCA_016788685.1 Prolixibacteraceae bacterium
AACCCATGGAAAGGAAAAACACTCGAATGGACAGTGCCTTCACCCCCTCCGGTCGAAAATTTTGAAGAAATACCGGTTTACGGCGAAAAAGACGGACCCTACGAATACTAAACAAACGATTTTACCACCTTATGGAACATGTAACACAACATCCGGATCCACATTACGATCAGGAAGCATCCAAATTGGGAATGTGGCTGTTTATATTCACTGAATTGCTCCTTTTTGGCGGGCTGTTCATTGTTTATGCCATTTACCGCTTTATGAATCCGGAAGCTTTTAAGCTCGCCGGGCACGAACTGAATATGACCATCGGGGCTCTGAACACCATCATCCTGCTGGTAAGCAGTATGACCATAGCCATGTCCACCTCGGCCATTCAGAAAAAGAACAAAGGGCTGACAGTGCTTCTGCTCGAAATAACCATTATGCTTGCACTGATCTTCCTGATCAATAAATATTTTGAATGGGGAGTAAAGTTTGAACATGGCATCTGGCCCGGATCGGAACACCTGATCAACGACATGAGCCAGGGCGAAATCCTGTTCTTCGGATTGTATTTCGTAATGACCGGGCTACACGCACTGCACATCGTTATCGGAATGATCATCATCATTTTTGCGCTGCGGAGAGTGCAGAACGGAACCGTAAATGCCGACCGCCCCTCGCTGCTCGAAAACGCCGGACTGTACTGGCACCTGGTCGACCTGATCTGGATTTTCCTGTTCCCACTATTCTATTTAATACACTAAGAAACGCCTGACTCATGGAAAAAGAAAAACATCATATCGTACCCTACAAAGCCTATTTTTATATCCTCGCGGCACTGATCGTACTGACTTTCTTATCGATCGGAATCATTAAAATAAACCTTGGCGCATATTCGGTATTGGGGGCTATGATTTTTGCCACCGTCAAATCCGCACTGGTGTTAACCTGGTTTATGCACCTGAAGTTTGACAAGCCGTTCCTGCGGATCATGGTCGGGGCTGTATTTGTCCTGTTCTTTGTAGTTACGTTTATTACCTTTTTAGATTACTATTACAGATAAAAGCTATGTATATTCTATCATCTGCCACTAATGCATCCAACTTTGTTACGGGCGTAGATAAGGCCTTTCTGATCATCGTGGGAATTTCATTCCTTTTCCTGATCGGATTGACATTAACCATGTTGTATTTCGTATTTAAATACAACCATAAAAAGAATCCGCAGGCCACGCAAATCAAGGGCAGTACAAAGCTCGAAATTATCTGGACAGTCATTCCGGTAATCCTGGTACTGGTCATGTTCTATTACGGCTGGGCCGGTTGGGCGCCGATGAGAACAGCCCCCGAAGACAGCTTCAACATACAGGTTAACAGCCGCATGTGGAACTTCACCTTCCAGTACGAAAACGGTAAAATATCCGACACCCTTTTTGTTCCGCTGAACAAACCCGTCAAACTGAACCTGGTTTCGCTCGACGTAATCCACAGTTTATACATTCCTTCATTCAGGGTAAAAGAAGACGTCGTTCCCGGAAGGGAAAAATTTGCCTGGTTTGTTCCCCAGCGCGAAGGAACCTTCGAGCTGTTCTGTGCCGAATACTGCGGACTGAACCACTCCTACATGTACAACTGGGTAAAGGTTTTGCCTGAACAAAAATTTAACGAATGGTATGTCGACACCACCAAACGGGTTGATGTGGCCGCCGTTGACTCGCCAACTGCCAACGGACAGCGGATCATGAAAAACATCGGCTGCTTCGCCTGCCATTCGGTGGACGGAACCAAGCTCGTCGGCCCGTCATTCAAAGGATTGTACGGCCACACTGCTACCGTTATTACCGGAGGAAACGAACGCCAGCTCACCGTTGACGACGAATACATCAAACGCTCGATCTACGACCCGAATGCCGATGTGGTAAAAGGCTTTAACAAAGGGCTGATGTTGCCTTACAAAGGCCAGCTGTCAGACGACGATGTCGCACAGATTATTGAATATTTGAAAACTCTTAAATGACCAAAGCAAGTCTGTCATTCCGGATAAAAATAATTTCAGAGCTGGGCAAAGTACGCATTTCTTTGCCCATTGCTTTATCCGCCTATACCGGATATGCTTTACAGACCGGCAGGTTCGGCACCGATGCGCTCGTCCTGATGACCG
>JAEUSS010000574.1 GCA_016788685.1 Prolixibacteraceae bacterium
GAGCGCGGACTGTATAAAATGATGAAAGTCGGGGAACAGGCGATTTACCTGGCTCATCTAAAAGTCATGTAGAAAAGTGATGCCCTGAAGAACCTGAGATACTGGTTCGAGAAGTTTGAAATCCAGCCCTGGTGGGGCAAAAAAGTAGAGGAACTGTCGAAAGGAATGGCCCAGAAAGTGCAGTTCATTACCACTGTTATTCATCGGCCAAAGCTATTGATATTCGATGAACCATTTAGTGGATTTGACCCGATTAACACCAATCTGCTCAAAAATGAAATCCTCGAACTGAAGAAGAACGGAACAACCATTATTTTCTCGACACACAACATGTCGTCGGTCGAGGAAATCTGCGACCACATCGCTCTGATCAACCAATCAAAAAAAATCCTGGACGGACAGATTGATCAGGTAAAAGAAAGATTCAAAACCAATACGTTTGAGATTACCTACCGGGGAGAAACTCCCAGTCTGCGCCATCAGCTGGGTTCACAATTCAATGTACTTGAGCACAACGAGAGTTCTCAGCTTAAACAAATCAAGGTTCAGTTTCTGAATGGAAATTCGAACAACGAGCTGTTGAGAGTACTTATGAACCAGTTCGAAATCGTTTCGTTCAAAGAGATTATTCCGAGCATGAACGATGTTTTTATCCATGTAGTTGAAGAAAATAACCGCGCAAACAAGCAATAAGCCATGAATAAATCCTTACTTATCCTCAAACGCGAATACATTACCCGCGTAAAGAAAAAGTCGTTCATTATCATGACCCTGCTGGTTCCGCTGATGATGGCTGCGCTCACCATCCTTCCGGCCTATCTGGCTACCATGGACGACAAGGAAGAACGTACCATTGCTGTTTACGATCCTACCGGACTCATTCTGAACCGGCTGGAAAGCAACGAATTCACCAAGTTTCACTACATTCCTGAACAGGAATTTCAGGGATTAAGTAAAAACTTCAAATCGGATAAATACTATGCTGTTTTATATATACCGGCGAATATCCTGACAACCAGCCGCGCCGAAATGATCTCGGACAAACAAGTAACTTTTGACATTAAAAATTTGGTTACCAGGCGTATCGAAAACATCATTGAAGGAGAAAAGCGGAAACAGGTCATCGACGAAACCGGAGTCCCCGATCTGGAAAAGAAGCTGGCTGCTACCCGAACCAACATTACGGTTGAAACCATTAAACTGGGAGAAGAAGGGAAAGCAGTGAAAAGCTCGACCGAAATAGCAATGGCTATTGGCTACGTAGCCGGATTTTTGATCTATATGTTTGTTTTTATCTATGGCACCATGGTTATGCGCGGCGTGATGGAAGAAAAATCAAACCGGATTGTGGAAGTTATTATCTCGTCAGTTAAACCCTTTCAACTTCTGTTCGGAAAAATAGTCGGGATCGGATTGGTCGGACTGACACAGATAGCCATCTGGCTCCTTCTGGGTACAGCAATAATCACCGGAGTAACAACATTTGCCGGAAACAAATCGGCCGAAACGGCCATCCAGGCTCAGAATATCATGTCAGGACAAGAAATCGGACAGGTTGCCGCCAGCTCGCCCGAAGCCCAGAATAAGGTTATCGAAATCATTGAAATGGCCGGAAATCTGAATATTCCACTGATCATTTTTGCCTTACTTTTCTATTTCATCGGCGGTTTTATCCTGTATGCGTCGCTGATGGGAGCAATCGGCTCCGCTGTTGACAGCGACGAAGATGCCCAGCAAATGATG
>JAEUSS010000578.1 GCA_016788685.1 Prolixibacteraceae bacterium
GTTTGTGGGCGTTTATTCATCAGCCGAAAACTATGATTACAGCCAATCGGCCGCATGGATCAAAAAACCGGAAAAGAGCCGTTTTCACCTTCAGGAACTCAAATCTGAAGTTACAGCCGCACACCTGTACGAACAAAACGAATGGACTAAAATGTTCAAAAGTCTGTTCGATCATTCGGCCGGAATCTTCTTTTTCGGCGGCCCGGATATTCAACCCGAGATTTACGGGCAGAAAAACCTGTATTCTGTGGTTACCGATCCGAACCGCCACCTGTTCGAGCTCAGTTTTCTGTTTCACCTGCTGGGCGGTAAGCAAAACAATCAATTTGTTCCGTTCCTGAAAGAAAAACCCGGATACTTTGTAACCGGATTTTGCCTCGGTCTGCAAACCATGAATGTGGCCGCGGGCGGTACATTAAATCAGGATATTCCGGCGCAAACCTACCAGAAGATGACCCCCGAAGAAACACTGAAGCTGAAAAAAGACCAGCTGCACCGCAATTACTGGCAGGAGATAAAAAAAGATACTTTGCTGATGGGCGTCAACTTTCACCCGATCCGATACACTGCCCACCCATTTTTCATGACCACGGTAAAAGCTAAAAAAGATGTGCTGCCACTGGTTTTAAGCAGTCATCACCAATCAATCGACGAATTGGGCAAAGACCTGATTGTTACCGCAACCTCTGTGGACAACGATGTGATTGAAGGAATTCATCACCGCCTGTACCCGAATGTGTTTGCCGTTCAGTTTCATCCTGAAGTTCCGTCGCTGTACAAAGAAGGTAAAAAGCTGAAGTTTGCTCCGGAAGACACTCCCCGGTCGTATGCTGAAATAATCGGAGAAGAGGGGCGTGCATTTCACCTGAATTATTGGGAAGCCATTTCAAAAGCCGTAAAATCGTCGGAACATCTGCAAAAGAAACAGAAGACGAGGCAGTAATATAAAGCCGTTCGCCATTTTTTTGATAAACCTCAAAAAATATCCGGGGAATTTTACGGTTTTCTTTGAATATCGGGTCGATTCCTGACCGTTCGCGCCTGGTACAAAAAGACATTAAATTTCGTCTTCGCACTTTAGCCGAATAGTTTCATTCTCAAACCACCTAATTTATTCGCTCCCCTGATCCATGTCAGATAAAGTTCTATTTTTGCAACTTCAAAAAAATGAAGAATGAGTAATCAGACAGAAATACGCAGAAGAAGAACTTTTGCCATTGTGAGTCACCCCGATGCGGGAAAAACTACCCTGACCGAAAAATTATTGTTGTTCGGAGGTGCCATCCGCGTTGCCGGAGCGGTGAAAAGCAATAAAATCAAGAAAGGCGCCACTTCCGATTTTATGGAAATCGAACGCCAGCGTGGTATCTCGGTAGCCACATCGGTGATGGGTTTCGAGTACGACGGCTATAAGGTAAATATCCTGGATACTCCCGGTCACCAGGACTTTCAGGAAGACACGTTCCGTACGCTGACTGCTGTCGACAGCGTTATCATTGTGATTGATGCTGCCAAAGGTGTTGAGCCGCAAACCGAAAAACTCATGAATGTTTGCCGGATGCGCAAAACTCCGGTTATTGTTTTCATCAACAAGCTCGACCGCCCGACTCAGGATACGTTCGAGTTGCTCGACGACATCGAACGCCAATTGCAGATACGCATCAATCCGTTGAGCTGGCCAATTAACAATGGTCCCGACTTTAAAGGTGTCTACAACATTTACAATAAAAGCCTGAATCTGTTTAAAGCCAATGTTCAGGAAATTGAACCCGGCATTTCGTTCAGCGATGTAAACAGTCCGGAGCTGGAAAAACACATCCGCGCCGATGCTCAAAAACTGCGCGATGATCTGGAACTGGTTTACGGCGTTTATCCGCCCTTCGACCACAACGAGTACCTGGCCGGAACACTGGCTCCGGTATTTTTCGGAAGTGCCCTTTACAACTTTGGCGTTCAGGAGTTGCTGGATGCTTTCGTAAAAATTGCCCCCTGGCCCCGGCAAAGCCAAACCGAAGAACGCGAAATTGATCCGGAAGACAGTAAATTCAGCGGATTCGTGTTTAAGATCCATGCCAACATCGATCCCAATCACCGCAGCCGTATTGCATTCGTAAAAGTTTGCTCCGGAAAATTTGAGCGAAACAACGTCTATAAAAACGTGCGGACCGGTAAGACATTCCGCATCTCAGCACCTACGGCATTTATGGCCTCTCAAAAAGAAATCATCGAAGAAGCTTTTCCCGGAGACATCATTGGTGTACCCGATAATGGTTCCTTTATTATCGGTGATACGCTGACCGAAGGAGAAGACATCCACTTCAAAGGTTTGCCAAGCTTTTCGCCCGAACTGTTCCGCTTTGTTGAAAATGCCGACCCGATGAAGACCAAGCAGCTAAACAAAGGAGTTGACCAGCTGATGGACGAAGGCGTAGCTCAGTTGTTTACCAGCCAGTTTAACGGGCGGAGAATCATCGGAACAGTTGGCCAGCTCCAGTTTGAGGTGATTCAATACCGGCTGGAACACGAGTATAATGCCAAATGCCGGTTCGAACCGCTGCAGATGTATAAAGCCTGCTGGATACAGAGCGACAATCCGAAATCGCTGACCGAATTTAAAAACCGGAAACACCAGAAAATGGCTACTGACAAACGTGGCCGTGATGTTTTCATGGCCGACTCGCAGTTTATTCTCGACATGGCACAAAGTGAATTCAAAGACATTAAGTTCCACTTCACTTCGGAGTTTTAAGGCATACAACAGTTAAAAACTGAAAGACTTTCAGTTTTTAACTGTATATTGTACATTTACCTTAAAATTTCACCGTATGGATTTTTATCAAAGTGATCTGTTTTCCTTTGTAGTCCTGCCGTTCCTGATTTTCATCGCCCGAATTTCTGACGTAACCATCGGAACAATCCGCATTGTGATGGTTGCCAAAGGACAAAAAGTGATTGCCCCGATCCTGGGTTTTTTCGAAGTGCTGATTTGGCTGATCGCTATCAGTAAAATTATCCAGAACCTCGATAACTGGTTTTGCTATGTAGCATACGGAGCCGGTTTTGCCACCGGAAACTATATTGGAATGATCATCGAAGAGAAGCTCGCCGTGGGCATTGTCCAGCTTCAGATCATTACCAGAGCCGATGCTCAAAAACTGATTGAAAAATTAAGAACCGACGGATACGGAATCACTCATCAGGAAGCTCACGGTGCTGTTGAAGAGGTTTCTATCATCTATTCCATCATCAAACGTACCGATATTCCCCATGTCGTCGAGATCATCAGAACGTATAACCCCAATGCTTTTTACTCCATAGCTGACGTTAAGTTTGTCAACAAAGGCCTGTACTCGCAAGTTAACCCGATGCACCGCTGGCGAAAGGGAAAATGAGAGGCCTCTGTATTTGGCTCCCGCATTCGGCAGAAACGACCAGACACTCCAAATACAAAACCATCAGCCGTTTAAAGACGTACCCCGCAAGTATCCTTTCCGGTAATCTAAAGATGAAACCTTCATTTTGACTCGGTATTTTTGCCTGAAATAACAGGTAACTCTCCTTTCCTTCCTCTTCGCTGGAGACACTTCATGTTAAAGAACATTAATAATGACTATAAATATAGTCATTATTGATCAGAAATACTTGCGTGACTAATTTTATAGTCATACATTTGTCCTGAAGGATTGACAATAAAAAAGTACTGATATGCAACTGACAAACGCAGAAGAACAGGTAATGAAACATTTGTGGGAATTGGGCGAAGCGCTGGTCAAAGACATCCGCGACCGGTTTGACGAACCTAAACCCGCACGAAATACGGTTTCTACCGTACTACGAATTCTGGAAAAAAAGAATTTTGTATCGCACAAAATTTACGGGAACGTACATGTTTACTACCCCCTGGTTTCAAAGGAAGAATACTCGAAGAGTCAGCTTTTCGGACTAATGAAAAGCTACTTTAACAACTCGTTCCCGGCCATGGCGTCATTTTTTGCCCGGGAAAAAGACCTGACCATTCAGGATTTGGAACAATTAATGGAAGAAACCCGGCAAGAACTGTCCAAAGAGTAAAACCAACAACATGGAAGCATTGGCAACATATCTGATTAAATCGTCGGTTTGGCTGACGGGTTTTGCTTTGGTCTATACACTGTTTCTCCGGAATGAACGGTTCTTTGCGCTAAACCGGACTTACCTGGTTTCCGGAATTTTGTTCTCCATTATTTTTCCGCTTTTTACCTGGCGATACACCGTTGTACTGCCCATGGTTCCGGCGACCGAAGTTTCCGAACCCCAGGTTAGCGGAATGGTGGCGGCCGAAGAGTCTTTTTCGGCTCAAAACGCGTTACTGTATTTCTATCTTTCAGGAATTATTCTACTGCTGATCCGCACCATACGGCAAACACTTCCGGTGCTCCGTATCATACGGAAATCAGAAACACATCAGTATAATTCGGCAAAATTGATCCGTACAACCGAATACCCCGCTTCGTTTTCATTCTTTACGTTCGTCTTTGTCAATCCTTCCGTATCCGACACCGAAACGAACGAAATTGTGAACCACGAAATGGAGCACATCAGGCAACGACACTGGATTGATTTGCTGCTGTTCGAAATCTTACGCACGATGCAATGGTTCAACCCGATGATTTGGCTTTACGGCCACTACATCAGGCAGAACCACGAATACCTGGCCGACCAGCGGGCGCTGCAGCGCAGCTCTGATCCGGCGATTTACCGTGCAGCCCTGCTGAACCAGATGTTCGGTGGACCGGTGATTTCACTGGCCAATTCATTCAATTATTCAATCAACAAAAAAAGATTCAGCATGATGAAACAAACCATAAGTTCACCGATTAGAAAACTTAAACTTTTACTCATTCTGCCATTGATTGCAGGTGTCTTCTATTCTTTTGCCACTCCGGAATACAAGTTTGCAACTACTCAAAACGAGCCGGCTGCAGAACAAGGCTCTGGCCAGGATCATACCCGAACCGTAAAAGGAAAAGTTATGGATGAAAACGGAAACCCGCTGAAAAGCGCGTCAGTCATCATTTCGGGCAAAACAATCGGAACCATCACCGACGACAATGGCAATTTTATGCTTAAAGTGACCGACGACTCGCCCATCGTGATTTCGTATGTCGGACTCGAAACAGTAAAAGTAAATCCTGATTTTGAAAAGGAAATGGCAGTAACCCTGAAAACCGTAACTATCAGTATTGAACCTGTAGGAAACAACAATTCTGCCTCTAAATCGCAGGAAATAGCTGAACCTGCCTTGATTATTATTGATGGCAAAGAATCTACAAAGGCAGTAATGGCTACCATTAATCCTGAAAAAATTGAAAACGTCAAAGTTTTGAAAGGAGAAATGGC